>JAJXTX010000006.1:22142-27592 GCA_021783385.1 Pseudomonadota bacterium | reverse complement strand
TCGCAGTAACCCGGCGAGACGGTATTGACGGTGACGCCCTTGCGCGCCGTCTCGCGCGCCAGCGCCATGCTGAAGCCGTGCACGCCGGCCTTGGCAGCGGAGTAGTTGGTCTGGCCGAACTGGCCGGTCTGGCCGTTGACCGAGCTGATGTTGACGATGCGGCCGAAGCCGCGCGTGGTCATGCCCTCGACCACCGGCCGGCACATGTTGAACACGCCGTCGAGGTTCACCTGCATCAGCTCGTGCCACTGCTGCGGCGTCATCTTGCGCAGGCTGACGTCGCGGGTGATGCCGGCCGCGTTGACCAGGATCTCCACGTCGCCGTGCTGCTGCCCGATGCGCGCGATCAGCTGCTGGCAGCTGTCGAAGTCGCTGACGTCGGCCGGCTCGAAATCGACCGCGTCACGGCTGTCGGCGAGCTCCCGCCGGAAGGCGGCGAGGCGCGCTTCGCGGTTGGCGAGATCCACCGCGATCACGCGGCGGCCGGCGCGCGCGAGCTGACGGCAGATTTCCGTACCGAGGCCACCGACGCCACCGGTGACCACGGCCAGGCGTGGTGGGGAGAGGCTCATGCGCTTGGATCTCCAGCGTGAACATGCCGCAGGGCAGCATGTGCTGTGCTGCAGCGGTCAGGAAGGGGGAAACAGCGGCGGTGCGTCCGCGCGCGCGGCTTCAAGCGGCGCGATTCAGCCGGATTTCTTGCCGCCGCGGCTGCCGCCGGGCGTCGGAATGACCTGCGCGGCGGTGTCGATCAGGCCGCGCTGCATCGCTTTCCATGCGTCCATGTTGCGCTCGGTGAGGTCGTTCAGCATCGTCCATGGAGTCTGCCCCATGAGGCTGTTGAGCTGGCTGCGGAACTGCGTCTGCTGGTCGAGAAACACCTGCAGGCTGCGCTCCAGGTACGGCCCCATGAAGCCCTGCAAGGAATCGCCGTAGAATCGGATGATCTGGCTGAGCAGCTGCGGCGACAGCATCGGCTGGCCGTTGTCCTCGTGTTCGGAGATGATCTGCAGCAGTACCGAACGGGTCAGGTCGTCGCCGCTCTTGGCGTCGCGTACCTCGAAGTCCTCGTTGTCCAGCACCAGCTGGCGGACCTCTTCCAGCGTGATGTAGCTGGAGATCTCGGTGTCGTACAGACGCCGGTTCGGATACTTCTTGATGGTGCGCTTGGTTTGTGCCATGCGGCACAAACTAGCAGAAGGTATTGCGCCGCACCAGCCGTCCGACGGCGCCTGCCGGACTGCCCCAGCGTCAGTGGCCGACCGCACCGCCGCTGCTGCCGAACGGCGGCCGGGCCAGCCACAGCAGCGGCATCAGCAGCACGAAGGTGATGCTGCAGGCCCAGAACACGTCGTTCACCGCCAGCGTGGCCGCCTCGCGGCTGATCAGCTGGTCGACCACGCTGAGTCCACGCTGGCCGGTCAGCCCGGCGTGCTGCAGCTGCTGCAGGAATCCGCTGGCGGCAGGGCTGGCCGGCGTGATGCTCTCGGTCAGCACGGCGTGGTGGAACTCGGTGCGATGCTGCCACAGCGTCACCGTGATCGCGGTGGAGATGCTCGATCCCAGCGTGCGAAAGAAATTGGCCAGTCCGGAGGCGCTGGCAATCTGCTCCGACGGCAGCCCGGACAGGTAGATCTGGTTCAGCGGAATGAAAAACAGCGGGATGCCCAGGCCCATCACCAGCCGTGGCCACACCATGCTGATGTAGGAGGCGCTGCTGTCGAAGGTGGAGAGCCAGTACGAGCAGCCGGCCAGGATCACGAAGGCGCTGGTGACCATCAGGCGCAGGTCGATGCGTCCCAGCTGGCTGCCCACCACCGGCGCCAGCAGGAAGGCCAGCACGCCGACCCAGGCGCTGGTCAGCCCGGACCAGCTGGCGGTGTAGCCCAGGGTGGTCTGCAGCCACAGCGGCGACACCACGTTGATGGCGAAGAACGCCACCATGCCAAGCGACATCGCCGTCACGCCGATGGTGAAGTTGCGCTCCTTGAACAGCAACAGGTCGATCACCGGATGCTTCGCGCTGAGCTCCCACGCCACCAGAAAGGTCAAGCTGACTACCGCAATGAGGCCCAGGCTGAGGATCATCGGCGAGGCGAACCAGTCCTTGTCGTTGCCGTTGTCGAGCATGAACTGCAGGCAGCCGATGCCAAGCACCAGCAGCACCAGCCCGATCGCGTCGATCGGCGCCTTGACCATTTTCGACTCGCGCTTGCGCAGCAGAAGCCAGGTGGTGACCGCGGCCATCAGGCCGACCGGCGCGTTGATGTAGAAAATCCACGGCCAGCTGAAGTTGTCGGTGATCCAGCCGCCGAGGATCGGCCCCAGCACCGGCGCGATCACCACGGTCATCGCCCACAGCGCCATCGCCATGCCCTGCCGGCTCTTCGGATAGTTGGCCAGCAGCAGCGACAGCGCCAGTGCCACCATCGGGCCGGAGCCGGCGCCCTGCAGCAGGCGTGCCGCCACCAGCATCGGCATGCTGGTGGCGAAGCCGCACAGCATCGAGAACGCCACGAACAGCGTCACCGAGACCACGAAGGTGCGCACTTCGCCGAAGCGCTTGGCGATCCAGCCGGTCAGCGGCTGCATGATCGCGCTGGCCATCGAGTAGGAGCTGATCGCCCAGGTGCCCTCGCTCGGGCTCACCGCCAGACTGCCGGCGATATGCGGCACGGCCACGTTGACGATGGTCATGTCCAGCACTTCCATGAAGGTGCTGAAGGCGACTGCGATCGTCATCAGCGCCAGCATGCCGCCCTGCAGCGGTGGTGCGCCGGCGGGCGCGGGGTCTGCGGTGGGATTGGCCATGATTTTGTGGCCTTCAGTGCGCGGGCTGGCCGTCGCTGCCGGCAGAAGCCGGAAGGTTGGCACGGATTACCTTGTCCGCCTCCGCATCGGCCTGGCTGGCCATCTGGTCGTAGACGCTGGTCTGCGCCACCGGCGGGTGCGCCGATTGCGGCGCCAGCACCGCGCCGCGGTCGTCGCTGATGTCGACGGTGACGTCGCTGGACAGGCCCAGCCGCAGCGGATGCTTGTCCAGTTCACGGTCCTCCAGTGCGATCCGCACCGGTACCCGTTGCACTACCTTGATCCAGTTGCCGGTGGCGTTCTGCGCCGGCAGCAGCGAGAACACGCTGCCGGTGCCTGCGCCCAGGCCGATCACCTTGCCGTGGTACACCACATCACCGCCGTAGAGGTCGGTAGTGATCGTCGCCGGCTGGCCGATGCGGACGTGGTGCAGCTGGCTTTCCTTGAAATTGGCGTCGATCCACAGATGGTGCAGCGGCAGCACGGTCATCAACTGCTGGCCGGGCTGCACGCTGTTGCCCAGCTGCACGCTGCGCTGGGCCACGTAGCCCGACACTGGCGCATAGATGGTGTCGCGTTGTGCCGCCACCCAGGCGGCGCGGAAATTGGCACGCGCCTGCAGCACCGCAGGGTTGTCGGCGATGCCGGTGCCGGCGATAGAGGCGTGTTCAGCGGACGCCTGTGCCTGCGCAGCGGCCAGCGCGGACTGCGCCTGCGCCACCGCATCACGCAGATGCTGGATGGTTTCAGGCGCCTCGGCGTGTGCAGCAATCAGCGGCAGCCGGCGCCGCAGGTCGGCCTGCGCCTTCTGCAGGTTGATCCGCTGCGCGGTCACCGCGGCATCGCTGCCGCTGGCCGCGTCGGTCTGCTGGCGCACCTGCCGTACCGCCTGGGCCAGCGCGCTGCGCGCCTGGCTCAACCGCACACTGGCGTCGGTGCCGTCGAGCCGTACCAGTGGCTGGCCGGCGTCGACGTGCTGGGTGTCGTCGGCGAGGATCGCCACCACGGTGCCGGGCACCTGCGCCGAGATGGCCACCTGGTTGCCGCCGACGTAGGCGTCGTCGGTGGTCTCGCGGCGCGAGAACACCAGCGTCCACAGCAAAAACCAGATCACCCCGATCGCCACGAAGATCAGCAGCAGGATCAGCAGGGTCTTGCGCCGCCTGGCCGGATTCTTCGCTGCCATGCCGCTGTCGTTCGCGTCAGCAGCGGGGGTGTTGCGGGGCTGGACGGACTCAGTGGCGCTCATGGGCGTCGTCTCCGGACGAGGTCGGGGTAGTGGGAGAGGCGGCGCTGGCGCCGCGGTGGTCGAGGGGCACGTGGTAGCCGCCGCCGAGTGCCTTGATCAAGGCCAGGTCGGTGGACACCGCCTGCGCCTGCAGCGCGGCTGCGTCGTCGCGCTGTTGCAGCAGCTGCGCGGCGGCGGCGAGGCTTGCGCGGGCGTCAGTCACGCCCTGCCTTTCGCGGGCGCGGGCGCTGGCCAGCAGGCGCTCATCGGCAGCGATGCGCAGCGCCTGCTGCTGGCGGCGTGCGGCGATCTGCTGCGCCATGAGTGCCTGTGTGGCGACGTCGCGCGCGGCGCCGACCACGGTGCTGTTGTATTGCGCCACGGTGGCCGCCAGCCGGGCCTTGCTGACGCCGTAGTTGGCCTGCAGCCGGCCACCCTCGAAGATCGGCAGGTGCAGCGCCGGAGTCAGCGCGAAGGTACGGCTGCCAGCGTTGATCAACTTGCCCAGATCGATGCTGGAAAGCCCGGTCATCGCGCTGATGCTGATATCGGGGAAGAATTGCGCGCGCGCCACCTCGGTCTGTCGCAGTGCGGCCTCGACCTGCCAGCGGCTGGCGGCGATGTCGGGGCGGCGGGCGATCAGGTCCAGGCGCGCGTTGTCGGGTACGCGGCTGTCGACCTCCGGCAGCGGCCGTGGCTGCAGCACCGGCAGCGCCGCCGGGGAGATCCCGAGCAACGCGGCCAGCGCCACCTTGCGCACCTCGGCCGAGCCGCGGATCGCCAACTGCAACTCGCGTGCCGCGGCCAGCCTGGCCTGCGCCTGTTGCACGGTATCGGGCAGATCCACGCCCTGCGCCACGCGCAGCCCGGCAATCTGCGCCAGCTGCTGCTGCGTGCGCACCATCTGATTCGACAGCGCGAGCTGCGCCTGATCCGCCTGCCAGCCGAAATACATGTCCGCCACCGCGACCTGGATGGTCAGCGCGGCGGCGCTGCGCTCTGCCTCGGCGGCATGTGCCTCGTCCAGCGCAGCTGCGATGGCCGAGCGCTGCTTGCCCCACCAGTCGAAGGTGTACTGCGCCTGCAGGCCGAGATCGGCCTGGTTGTACCAGGTGAAACCGAGGAACCGGGTCGGGATCAGGCCGTGCTCGCTCAGCCGCTGCCGCGCCACCTGCGCGCTGCCGTTGACGGTGAGGCCAGCCTGTGCGGCGACCAGTCGCGCTGATTGCTCCGCATTGACGACCCGGCTGTGCGCCTGCTGCAGATCCGGCGACTGCTGCATCGCCGTCGCGATCAGCTGATCGAGCTGCGGGTCGCCATAGCTGCGCCACCAGTCGGTCGCCGGCCAGCCGGCGCGGGTCGGTCCCGGCAGCCCGGCCAGCGGCACGTCGTCGCGCAGCGCGGGCGGCGC
>JAJXTX010000006.1:18468-22042 GCA_021783385.1 Pseudomonadota bacterium | reverse complement strand
GCGAGGACAGATCGAACAGCCGGCGGGCGTTGGCGCTGGTGGCGGCGGCGATCGTCGCCGCAGATTCTCCGCGCAGGGCGGCCACGCAGTTCAGTACGTTCGCCACGCGGACCGGCTCATTGCGCTGCCCGCGATGGTCCGCATCTGGCTGATCCGGGGCGTCGCTCTCCAGCAGCAGAAATTCGATCGGCGCTTGCGCCACGATGCGGCGCAGGCGCTGCGCGCGTGCGTAGGTCACCGGACCACCGATGCCGAGGTGGAAACCGAGCTGCCACAGCTGGCGCGCCTGCTGTTCGCTGCCGGAAAAGCTGTGCACCACGCCGCGCAGTCCGCCGACGTGGCGCAGCGTCAGGATGACTTCCTCCAGCGCGCCGCGCGCGTGCACGATCACCGGCAGCTGTCGTTCACGGGCCAGCCGCAGCTGGCGAACGAAATAATCCCGCTGCAGCGCGTGGTCGAGTCCCGTCACGTGAAAATCCAGCCCGATCTCGCCGATGCCGACGGCCGGACCGGCGTCCAGCCACGGAGACAAGGCCTGCACATGTTCAGGCGCATGCTGCGCCAAGTACATCGGATGCAGGCCGAAGGCGGGAAACAGCGCGCGGTGTTCCCCGCAAAGCTTGCGTATCGCGGACCAGCTGCGCAGGTCAACCGCAGGCACGATCATGGCGGCCACGCCCGCCGCGGTGGCCCGCTCGATCACGGCGACGCGATCGTCGGCGAAGGCGGCGGCATCCAGGTGTACGTGAGTATCGACAAGCGGCTGCATGCTGAGCTGTCATGCTCCGGGATCAGGAGGGTAGTGTCGCCCGATAGGCGATTGGTCGTGCGTTCCGAGCGTGAAGATAACGTAACGAGATCGAGCTAGGCCTGATTCAGTTGAGAGGCTGTTCAATGGTCTCGCAGGTAATTGCGCCGATGCATTGCGCATCGGCAGTCGCTGCAACAAACAGAGGAGACAGGGTGATGAACAAATTGATGGTGAATCTGCTGCACGTCGGCGTTGCGGCCACGTTGATGCTGGGCCTGTCGGCCTGCAACCGCAGCGCCGATGCGGGCACCTCCGGCGCGGACGCGGGCCTGTCGGCCTCGGGCGGTGCCGCAGCCGACAATGGCATCAGGTACGCGAAGGTGATCAGCGTCGACCCGGTACGCGAATCGATGAACAACCCGCGCCAGGTATGTCGCGATGAGGTGGTCAGCCACACCGCGCCGCCAAAGGATCAGCATCGGCTGATCGGTACCGCCATCGGTGCGGTGGCCGGTGGCCTGCTTGGCAACCAGGTGGGCGGCGGCAGGGGCAAGACGCTGGCTACCGTCGCCGGTGCCGTGGGTGGCGGTTACGCCGGCAATCGTATCGAGGCCAGTCGCCAGCAGGCGCAGGTGACCTCCAGCGTTCAGCGTCGTTGCGAAACAGTCAACAATCCCAGCAACAAGATCATCGGCTATGACGTGCGCTACGTTTTCAATGGCGTCACCCGTACGGTGCGCATGGACCACGATCCGGGCGATCGGGTGCAGGTACAGGAAGGCGTGACCGCCGTCTCCGATGCGCGCTGAGCAGTTCCACCACGAAGAGGATGTGAGCATGCAGGCACTTTCACGCAAATTCGCGTTTTTGGCTGTATTGGCCGGTGTCGTGACGCTCGGTGGTTGCGTCACTCAGCCCTACGGTCGTGGCGGCTATGGCTATCAGCAGCAGCCGTATCAGGGGCAGCGGAACGACTACCGCAACCGCAATGCGCGCTGCCAGAACTGCGGCGTGGTGCAGGACGTGCAGCAGGTCTACACCCAGGGCAATGGCAACGGCGGCACGCTGGGCGCGGTGATCGGTGCGGTGGCCGGCGGCGTGCTTGGCAACACCATCGGCAAAGGTGACGGCCGCACTGCGGCCACGGTGGCGGGCGCGGTGGCCGGTGGTGCCATCGGCAACCAGGTCGGCAAGCGCAATGATGGCGGTGGCACGGCGTGGCGCATCGTGGTGCGCATGGACAACGGCCAGTACGCCACGGTAACCCAGCGCGACAATCCCGGCTTTCGCAACGGCGACTATGTCGAGATTCGCGGCAATCAGGTCTATCCGTACTGACAGTATCACGTAAAGATGAAATAGACGTCTGGACGTATGGACGGCCGTAATGGAAAAGCCCTCGTATGAGGGCTTTTCCTTTGGTTGCTTCCGGGGGAGGCAAGCGACTCAGTTCAGCGCGTAGAACGCGTGTTCGCCGATGGTGACGCTGTGGCGGTTGCGCGACCAGGCGGGGGTGGCTGCAATGGTGGCGAAGTGATCGGCGTGCGGCACCAGCATGCGCCGATCGGCCGGCGGCAGCTGCCAGTTCTGGATCGATCGGCCGGCAATCAGCCAGGCCTTGTGGAAGGCGTCCAGATTGGTGATGTCGAACGAGCCGGGCGTGGTGGTGGTGGCGAACTGATGCGGTGCAGTGACCACCTTGCACACCGTGTTGCCCCAGGTGCCGCGGTCGCGGCGTCGCAACGCCACCTCGGCCACGGCCATCTGCCCGATCGTGGGCTCGCTGCGCGCCTCCAGATACACGGTGGTTGCCAGACAGGCCTGATCCGCGATGGGCTGGGGCAGCAGCGTCGTCAACCACAACAGCATGGAAAGTTTCATGGTTCTGCCTCCAACGTGCTGTACGTGCGATGCGATGGAAAGCATCACGCGCCATTGCGGTGGACGGGCGGGCAGGCCGTTCCACCTGGATCAATCGCCACAGCCGAAACCGGCGGCAGGGCGCTTTGCCACGGAATTGTGGCGGTTACGATCGACGGTCATGTGGTCGATCACGGAGTGTGTCGCCAGGCGTTGTGCGGGCCAGTCGGCTCGTGTTGCCTGCAACGGCTTCGCATGGCGGCTGCGAAGGGAACTGCCATCCGGCGGGGCCGGGTCGCGCCGATCCGGATTCTTCCGGTTCGTCGCGTACATCGGCATCCCGTCAACCGGATGCCGCGATATTCGATTGGCGGAGCCTAGTGGCGGATTCCGCCGCTGGCAAGTGCCGGGGCGGCAGGGTTTAACCCACGCTCACGTTTCGTTGGCGTGTTCGCAACATCTGCTGCAGGGCACCAGGAGAGCGTGCGACATCGTCCATGCAGGAAGGATTCACGCGGGCCACGCATGGACGATGTCTATCGCCAGGTCGCCGTCACGGACGTCCAGACGTCCATTCGTTGCATGCTCCACTGCGTCATCATGCAACACGGCCAGCGCTTCGATGGCGTCGTCGCTGCGGATCACGTCGAGCAGCCGGCCCACTTCGTGACCGTCGCGCACGAGCCGTTCACCGGTGTTCGCCGGCTGCGACAGGACGACGCTGTGCAGGTGCCGCTTGTGTCCGCCGCGGTAGTGCAGGCGGGTCACGATTTCTTGGCCCGGATAGCAGCCCTTGTCAATGGCGACTGCCTGCAGGCGCTGCAGTGACAGCGCCGCCGGCAGCCATTGGCCGGTGCTGTCATCGGGCAACCATGGCCAGCCCGCGCGCAGCTGCGCGAGACGCCAATGGTCGTCGCCGGGCAGGTCGTCGACCAGCCGCAGGCTGTGCGTATCGCCGCCGAA
>JAJXTX010000006.1:14715-18368 GCA_021783385.1 Pseudomonadota bacterium | reverse complement strand
GCGCCCAGCCCCGGATCCCACGCGCTACGGCGACTGGGAGAGGAATGGCCGCTGCATCGACTTCTGAGTCGGCGTCGTGGTCGTTCCACGCGAGCTGCGGCGGGTTGGAAGGACCGGACATGAACCACAGCGATTCCACCAAGGATAGCCATCATGGCTGATACGCGACGCCCGCTTTCTCCCCATCTCCAGGTCTATCGGTGGCAGGTGCAGATGGTGAGCTCCATCCTGCATCGCGCCACCGGCGTGGCCCTTGCCGTCGGCAGTGCGATGGTGATCGCGGGCTTGCTGGCGCTGGCTGGCGGCGAACACAGCTTCGACGCCTTCCGGCAGTTCGCCGGCAGCCCGTTCGGCATGCTGCTGCTGTTCGGCTGGACGTGGGCATTGTTCTATCACCTGTGCAACGGCATCCGCCACCTGATCCAGGATGCTGGCGCCGGCTACGCGATTGCGCAGTTCGTGCGCTCGAGCTGGATTTCCATAATCGTCAGCATCGTGCTCACGCTGCTGACCTGGGCATACGTACTGACGGCCGGAGGTGCGGCATGACGGCGAAGGATCTGCGGCATCCGATCAAGGTGGCGCGAGGCCTGGGTTCATCCCGGTCCGGCGTGGGGCACTGGTGGATGCAGCGTGTCACGGCGGTGGCGCTGATCGCGCTGGCTGTGTGGTTTGTGCTGACCGTACTCGGCCTGCTGCACGCCGATTACGCCACGGCCCGCGCGGCGGTGGCGCAGCCGTGGAACGCGCTGCTGCTGATCACCTTCGTGATTACCCTGTTCTGGCACGCTGTGCTGGGCCTGCAGGTGGTCGTCGAGGACTACGTGCACACCCACTGGCGGGCCCTGGGCCTGCTGCTGGCGATCCGGTTTCTCGCGGTGCTCGGCGCGCTGGCGGGTGTGCTGGCCGTGCTGCGCATTGCGCTGACCCACTGACGCTGGAGCGACTGATTCGATGGAAAGCTACAAGATCCAGCAGCACAATTATGACGTGATCGTGGTCGGCGCCGGCGGCGCCGGCCTGCGTGCCACCTTCGGGCTGGCCGAGAAGGGCCTCAAGGCGGCCTGCATCACCAAGGTGTTCCCCACCCGTTCGCACACCGTGGCGGCGCAGGGCGGCATCTCTGCCGCGCTGGGCAACATGGGCGAGGACGACTGGCGCTTCCACTTCTACGACACCATCAAGGGCTCCGACTGGCTCGGTGACCAGGACTCGATCGAGTACATGTGTCGCGAGGCGATCCCCGCGATCATCGAGCTGGAGCATTACGGCGTGCCGTTCTCGCGTACCGAGGAAGGCAAGATCTACCAGCGCCCGTTCGGCGGCATGACCACGCACTACGGCAAGGGCACCGCGCAACGTACCTGCGCCGCGGCCGACCGCACCGGCCACGCAATCCTGCACACGCTGTACCAGCAGGCGCTGGCGCATGACGCCACCTTCTTCATCGAATACTTCGCGATCGACCTGATCTTCGACAGCGAGGGCGTCTGCCGCGGCGTGCTGGCGCTGGACATGAACGAGGGCACGCTGCACTTCTTCCGCGGCCATGCGGTGGTGCTGGCCACCGGCGGCTACGGCCGCGCCTACTTCAGCGCCACCTCGGCGCACACCTGCACCGGCGACGGCGGCGGCATGGTGCTGCGCGCGGGCCTGCCGCTGCAGGACATGGAGTTCGTGCAGTTCCACCCCACCGGCATCTACGGCGCCGGCTGCCTGATCACCGAGGGCGTGCGCGGCGAAGGCGGTTATCTCACCAACTCCGAAGGCGAGCGCTTCATGGAGCGCTATGCGCCCAACGCCAAGGACCTGGCCTCGCGCGACGTGGTCAGTCGCGCCATGACGATCGAGATCCGTGAGGGTCGCGGCGTCGGCGAGCACAAGGACCACATCCATCTGAACCTGATGCACCTGGGGCCGGAGGTGATCAACGAGCGCCTGCCAGGCATCGCCGAGAGCGCGCGCATCTTCGCCGGCGTCGACGTGACGAAGGAGCCGATCCCGGTGATTCCCACCGTGCACTACAACATGGGCGGCATCCCGACCAACTACCACGGCGAAGTGGTGCAGAAGAAGGGCGACGATGTCGATGCCGTGGTGCCGGGCCTGTTCGCCATCGGCGAGGCGGCCTGCGTGTCGGTGCATGGCGCCAACCGGCTCGGCTCCAATTCGCTGCTCGACCTGGTGGTGTTCGGCCGCGCGGTGGCACAGCGCTGCGCCGAGCTGATCCAGCCGGGAGTGGCGCACAAGGACCTGCCGGCCAGCGTGCTGGACAAGGCGCTGACCCGCTTCGACAACCTGCGCCACGCCAAGGGCGCCACGCCCACGGCGAAGATCCGCGCCGAAATGCAGCGCACCATGCAGAAGGACGCCGCGGTGTTCCGCACCGGCGAAACGCTGCAGGAAGGCAGCCGCAGGATCTCCGATGTCTACGCATCGTTCAGCGACGTCGGCGTCAGCGACCGCTCGCTGGTATGGAACTCCGACCTGATCGAGACGCTGGAGCTGTCCAACCTGCTGGCGCAGTCGGTGGCCACCATGCACTCGGCGGCGCAGCGGCCGGAAAGCCGCGGCGCCCATGCGCGCGAGGATTTCCCCGAGCGCGACGATCTCGAATGGCAGAAGCACACGCTGGTGTGGGTCGACGATGCCGGCAACACCCGCTTCGACTACCGCCCGGTACACATGTACACGCTGACCGACGAGGTCGACGTGGTGCCGCCGAAGAAGCGCGTGTACTGATCGGCACACCGGTTTGGCAAAGGTTCCAACGGCGCTCGCCAGACGAGCTGTAGTGGCAGGCAACACAGAGTGAGGCAATCGTGGCCGAGTTCACGCTACCCAAGAATTCCAGGATCAAGCCCGGCAAGCACTTCGCCGCCAGGGATGCGAAGAAGCCGCGCACCTTCCGCGTCTACCGCTGGTCGCCGGACGACGGCGAGAATCCGCGCATCGACACCTACGAGGTCGATCTGGCCGCGTGCGGCCCGATGGTTCTCGACGCGCTGCTGAAGATCAAGAACGAGATCGATCCCACGCTTACCCTGCGCCGCTCCTGTCGCGAAGGCATCTGCGGCTCCTGCGCGATGAACATCGACGGCACCAACACGCTCGCCTGCACCAAGGCGATCGGCGAGTGCGACTCGGGCGACGTGAAGATCTATCCGCTGCCGCACATGCCGGTGGTGAAGGATCTGGTGCCCGATCTCAGCCACTTCTATGCCCAGTTCGCCTCGATCAAGCCGTGGCTGCGCACACAGAGCACCACCCCCGATCGCGAGCGGCTGCAGTCGCCGGAAGAGCGCAAGAAGCTCGACGGCCTGTACGAATGCATCCTGTGCGCCTGCTGCTCGACCAGTTGCCCCAGCTACTGGTGGAACGGCGACAAGTACCTCGGCCCGGCAATCCTGCTGCAGGCCTACCGCTGGATCGTCGACAGTCGCGACGAGGCCACCGGCGAGCGGCTGGACGATCTGGAAGACCCGTTCAAGCTCTATCGCTGCCACACCATCATGAACTGCACGCGCACCTGCCCCAAGGGCCTCAACCCGGCCAAGGCGATCGCGGAGATCAAGCAGCTGATGCTGGAGCGGCGCGGCGCCTGAGCGTGAACCCTCTCCCCGTCGGGGAGAGGGTAGGGTGAGGGGCGGGGG
>JAJXTX010000006.1:12971-14615 GCA_021783385.1 Pseudomonadota bacterium | reverse complement strand
GACGCGCAGGACCCCGACCTGTGGGACTGGGTGATGGGCCACGCGCGGCCACCGCGGGCGGACTGGCAGGCGATCATCGATGACATCCGCGCCCGCCATCGGCTTTGAATACCGGCCCTCGCGCCAGCTGCAGCGATCGCTGATCGCGGTGGCGGCGCTGGCCGTGCTCGCGCTGGCGCTGTGCGGGCTGGCGGGCTGGCTCAAGCTGCTGCTGGCGGTGGGCGTGCTGGGCGCGACCTGGCGGTCGATCCGCCAGCAGAAGGCGTCGCCGGTGCAGGCTGCCGGCTGGAGCGCCGACGCCGGCTGGACGCTGCACCTGCGCCCGCACCAGGATGTGCCGGCCACGCTGACCTCGTTCCGCGCGCTCGGCAGCCTGGTGCTGCTGCGCCTGCGCACGGCCGATCAGGGCGTGCAGGTGCTGCTGCTGGCGCCGGACAACAGCGACGCGGATATCCGCCGGCGCCTGCGCATGCGCCTCGCCACGCTGCAGCCGGGCGAGGCGCTGCCGCGACTCTGAACGCGGCGGGTCGTGCCGGCTTGCCGCGCCGGATGGCTTCGGGCACTCTGCCGCGGCAACGCGGTCTATGCCCGGACGTCTACGTTGCTGCGGCCGCTGGGCCAGCGTCATTCTTTTGTTCCATCCCGTTGGCCCACCGATCAGGCTGCCATGTTCCGACCGCTCGAACTCTTCATCGGCCTGCGCTACACGCGCGCCAAACGGCGCAACCAGTTCATCTCGTTCATCTCGACCGTGTCGATCGTGTGCATCGCGATCAGCGTGATCGCGCTGATCACCGTGATGTCGGTGATGAACGGCTTCGACTACCAGATGCGCACGCGCATTCTCGGCGCGGTATCGCATGCCACCGTGTCGGGCGTCGGCGAGAGCATGCAGGACTATACCCACGCGCTGAAGATCGCCGAGGCGAACCCGCACGTGCTGGGTGCCGCGCCGTATGTCGACGCCGAGGCCTACCTGAGCGCGCGCCATTCCAGCGGCGCGATGGTGCGCGGCATCGAGCCGGCGCTTGAGCCGAAGGTCGACGACTTCAACAAGCACATGGTCGAGGGCAGCCTGGATGCGCTCACTCCCGACAGCTGGAACATCGTGCTCGGGCAGGAGCTGGCGATGACGCTGGGCGTCAGCGTCGGCGACCGCGTGACCATGGTGGTGCAACAGCTGCGCGCCACCCCGATGGGCAGCGTGCCGCGCATGCGCAGCTTCCACGTGGTGGGCATCTTCGCACTGGGCATGGAGCAGTACGATTCCGGTCTCGCGCTGGTCAACATGGGCGATGCGGAGAAGCTCAACAGCCTCAGCGGCCCCACCGGCATCCGGCTGCGTCTGGACAACCTGTTCAATGCCCGCCCGGTGGCGCGCGAGCTGGCCGACAAGCTGGGCCAGGTGTACCGGGTGCAGACCTGGATGGACACCAACGCCAACCTGTTCTCCGCGCTGTCGATGGAAAAGATGGTGATGTTCGTGATCCTGTCGCTGATCATCCTGGTGGCGGTGATCAACCTGATCTCGATGCTGATGATGCTGGTCACCGACAAGCAGGCCGACATCGCGATCCTGCGCACGCTGGGCGCCACGCCGCGCAGCATCATGGGCATGTTCATGGTGCAGGGCGTGCTGGTGGG
>JAJXTX010000006.1:8029-12871 GCA_021783385.1 Pseudomonadota bacterium | reverse complement strand
TCAACCTGATCTCGATGCTGATGATGCTGGTCACCGACAAGCAGGCCGACATCGCGATCCTGCGCACGCTGGGCGCCACGCCGCGCAGCATCATGGGCATGTTCATGGTGCAGGGCGTGCTGGTGGGTGTGGTCGGGATCGGCTTCGGCGTCAGTCTCGGTTCGCTGCTGTCGTGGAAGCTGCCGGGCATCATCAAGTGGATCGAGCACACCTTCCACGTCACCTTCCTGTCGCCGGACGTCTACTACATCAGCGAGGTGCCGAGCCGGCTGGACTGGCACGACGTGGGCTGGACGGCGCTGCTGACCTTCGCCTTCTCGCTGCTGGCCACCCTTTACCCCGCGTGGCGCGCCTCGCGCACGCAGCCGGCGCAGGCGCTGCGCTATGAATAAGACCGCGATGAACGCCAACAATCAGGCCAGTGAAAACGTGCTGCGCGCCAGCGGCGTGGCCAAGACCTATGCCGAAGGCAACCTGCGCACCGAGGTGCTGAGCGACGTCAGCTTCACCCTCAGGCGCGGCGAGACGATGGCGATCGTCGGGGCCTCCGGTTCCGGCAAGAGCACCCTGCTGCACATCATCGGCGGGCTGGATTCGCTCAGCGCCGGCGAGGTGGAAGTGGACGGCCGCGTGCTGTCGAAACTCTCCGATGCCGAACGCGGCCGCGTGCGCAATCGCTCGCTCGGTTTCATCTACCAGTTCCACCACCTGCTGCCCGAGTTCACCGCGCTGGAGAACGTCTGCATGCCGCTGCTGATCCGCGGCACCGCGATCGCCGAGGCGCAGCGCGAGGCCGGCGTGCTGCTGGAGCGGGTCGGGCTGGGTGCGCGCGGCCATCACAAGCCGTCCGAGCTGTCCGGTGGCGAGCGCCAGCGCTGCGCGGTGGCGCGCGCGCTGGTGACCAAGCCCGCCTGCGTGCTCGGCGACGAACCCACCGGCAACCTCGACGAGGCGAATGCCGCGCAGGTATACGCGCTGATGCTGGAGCTCAACCGCGAGATCGGCACCAGCTTCATCCTGGTCACCCACGACACCCGCCTCGCCGCGCGGATGGATCGCACGCTGGTGCTGCACAACGGCGTGCTGCGCGAAAACGCTGCCTGATCCCTGACACCGAGGCTGTGCCGCGTGCTTGAGCGGCTTCGACGGCGCACGCCTACAGGTTTTTCATCCGCGTGGCCGCGGCGGCCGGGCTAGGCTCGAAGGCATCGGGATGGCGCGGGGGATCACCACGTGGCGCGAGTGGCAGGCAAACCTGCGGCAATCGCGGCGGCGCTGGCGCTGCTGGTCGGCGTGCTGCTGGTGCAGTGGCTGCCGGCGCTGCCGCCGCGCGGGTGGGCGGGTCTGCTGCTGGCGGTGGCGCTGCTGTGGCTGTGGCGCGTTCCACGCTGGCATGCGCTGGCATGGCTGCTGCTGGGCAGCGCGTGGGCGGTCTGCTGCGGCGACGCGGCGATGCAGGAGCGCTTGCCGCGCGCGCTGGAAGGGCGCGACGTGATGGTGGTCGGCACGCTGGATGACCTGCCGCAGCGCGGCGCGGACGCCAGTCGCTTCATCCTGCACGTGCAGCAGGCCACACTGGATGATGCGCCGATCAGCCTGCGCGGGCGGGTGACGGTGTCCTGGTACGACGATGCGCCGGCGCTGCGGCCGTGCAGCCGCTGGCGCCTGCTGCTGCGACTGAAGCGTCCGCGCGGCCTGCTCAATCCCGGCGGTGCCGACAGCGAGCGCTCGGCGCTGGAGCGCGGCATCGTCGCCACCGGCTATGTGCGCAAGGACCCGCGCAACGCGCTGCTGGCCGCCGCGCCCGCTTGCGTGGACGGCGTGCGCGATGCGGTCGCCCGCGGCATCGCGGCGCGCGTGCCGGACCCGCATGATGCCGCCCTGCTGCAGGCATTTTCGGTGGGCGACACGCGCGGGCTCGACGCGCGCGACTGGGAGGTGGCGCGCGCCAACGGCGTGTCGCATCTGATCGCGATCTCCGGCTTCCACGTGGGCGTGGCGGCGGTGTTCGGAGTGTGGCTGGCGCTGCTGCTGTATGCGCTGCGGCCGACGCTGGCGCTGCGCCTGCCGCGCGCGCAGGCGCAGGCTGCCGCCGCGCTGCTGCTGGCGACGGCGTACAGCGCGCTGGCCGGCTTCGGCCTGCCCACCGTGCGCACGCTGCTGATGATTGCGGTGGTGGCGCTGGCGCGCTGCAGCCGGCGCGCCGGCAGCGGGGCGCAATCGCTGGCGCTGGCGCTGATCGTGATGCTGCTGTTCGATCCGCTGGCCGTGCTGGCGGCCGGCTTCTGGCTGTCCTTCGTCGGCGTGGCGTTCCTGATGCTGTGCCTGCAGGCGCGCGGCCGCGGCGTGCGCGCGTTCGTGCATGAGCTGTCGGCCGGGCAGCTGGTGATGACGGTGGCGCTGCTGCCGCTGACGCTGTGGTTTTTCGGCCAGGCGTCGCTGCTCGGCGCGCTGTCCAACCTGCTGGCGGTACCGTTTGTCAGCTTCGCGATCGTGCCGTGCGCGCTGTTCGGCATGCTGCTGCTGGGTGTGTGTCCGCCGCTGGCCACGCCGGTGCTGCGACTGGCCGCGCAGTTGGCGCATGCGCAGTGGTGGCTGCTGGAGCGGATGGCGGGCTGGCCGGGCGCGCACTGGTATCTGCCTGCGGTGCCACTTTGGGCGCTGCTGCTGGCGCTGCTCGGCGCGCTGTGGCTGTTCCTGCCGCGCGGGGTGCCGCTGCGCTGGCTCGGCGCGCTGCTGTTTCTGCCGCTGCTGTGGCCGCCCCAGCAACGCCTCGCCGAGGGCGCGTTCGAGGTCTGGGTGCTGGACGTGGGGCAGGGTTTGTCGGTGTTGCTGCGCACGCGCGATCACGCACTCGTATATGACACCGGCGCGCGCTATCCGTCGGGCTTCGATCTGGGCGAGGCGGTGGTGCTGCCGTCGATCCACGCGCTGGGCATCCGCGCGCTGGACACGCTGCTGATCAGCCACGGCGACAACGATCACGCGGGCGGCACCGAGGCGGTGGCAGCGGCGTTTCCGCAGGCGCAGCGGCTGGCCGGCGAACCGGGCCGGCTGGCGTTGCCGACGCGACAGTGCCTTGCCGGGCAGGCATGGGCATGGGACGGCGTGCGTTTCCAGGTGATCAGCCCGCAGGTGCTGCAGCCGCGCGCGCGCGGCAACGACAATTCGTGCGTGCTGCTGGTCACTGGCGCCAGCGGCGCGCGGCTGCTGCTGGCCGGCGACATCAGCGCGAAGCTGGAGCCGCAGGTGGCGGCCGCGCTGGGCCCGGGCGCACCGCCGGTCCTGCTGGTGCCGCACCACGGCAGCCATCGTTCCTCCAGCGCCGCGTTCATCGCCGCGCTGCGGCCGCCGCTGGCACTGGTCTCGGCCGGCTGGCACAACCGCTTCGGCCATCCGCGGCCCGAGGTGCTGGCGCGCTACGCCGAGGCGCAGGTGCCGGTGTTCGGCACTGCCCAGCAGGGCGCGATGGCGCTCGACTTTCCGGTGCACGGGCCGGCCACACGTGAACCCGGCTGGCGGCTGCGCGAGTTGCGCTACTGGCGCGAGTGAGGCCGCATTGCCGGCCGAATCCGCCGCGACAGCCGGCCAGCGTTGGCGGAATGCCACGCCTGCCACAGTCGGCCGCGGCGGGGCTGCTATCATGCGCGCTCGTCGACGAGTCGTGTGCCGGGGTCGAAACGTGCTGGAAATCCTGATGGCTGGCGGCTGGGCGATGGTGCCCATCCTGATCTGTTCGGCGATCGCGCTGGCGATCGTGCTGGAGCGCTGCTGGACGCTGCGGCGCAGCGCGGTGCTGCCGCCGGGCTTGGGCGACGAGGTGCGTGAATGGGCGCGCTCGGGCCAGCTCGATCCGCGGCATCTGGAAGCCCTCTCCAGCGGGTCGCCGCTGGGCGAGCTGCTGGCCGCGGCGCTGGCCGTGCGCACCCGCTCGCGCGAGCTGATCAAGGAGCGCATCGAGGACACCGGCCGCCACGTGGTGCACCGGATGGAGCGCTACCTCAACACGCTGGGCACGATCGCGCTGATCGGTCCGCTGCTGGGCCTGTTCGGCACCGTGATCGGGCTGATCCGCATGTTCATGGAAGTGATGGCCGGCGGCATTGGCGACCCGGCCAAGATGGCCGGCGGCATCGGCGAGGCGCTGATCTGCACCGCATCGGGCCTCACCGTGGCGATTCCGGCCTACGTGCTGCACCGCTATTTCCGTTCCAGGGTGGCCGGCTACTGCGTGCAGATGGAGAAGCAGGCCACCGCGCTGCTGGACGAACTGACCCTGCCGGGTGCGCCGGCTGCGGCACGGCCTCGCCGCAGCGCCACGCCTGCCGCGCCGACCGCGGGCTGAGCGCCGCGCCATGCGTATCAGCAACGACCGCCGCGGGGATGACTTCGAGATCAACGTGATTCCGCTGATCGATGTACTGCTGACCCTGCTGATGTTCTTCGTGCTCACCAGCACCTTCGTGCAGCACTCGCGCATGCAGATCACGCTGCCAACTGCCAGCACGCAGGATCGCGACATGCACGCGCCGATGCTGACCATCATGATCGACCGCGACGGGCGCTATTACGTGGGCAGTGACGAGGTGATGGGCGAGGGCATCGGCCCATTGATGCAGACCATCGCGCGCAATGCCGGCGACGACCGCACCCGCCCGGTGACGATCCGTGCCGACGCGATGACGCCGAACCAGAACGTGGTGACCGCGATGGATGCGCTGGGCCAGCTCGGCTTCACCCGACTGTCGATCGCCACCACGCCGAGCCAGCCGGGTGCGCATCCGTGACCAGCCGCAAAGCCGGCTTGTGGGATGCGCAAAGCTGGGCCGTCTACAAGCGTCT
>JAJXTX010000006.1:5461-7929 GCA_021783385.1 Pseudomonadota bacterium | reverse complement strand
GCGCTGGGCCAGCTCGGCTTCACCCGACTGTCGATCGCCACCACGCCGAGCCAGCCGGGTGCGCATCCGTGACCAGCCGCAAAGCCGGCTTGTGGGATGCGCAAAGCTGGGCCGTCTACAAGCGTCTGCTCGGCTACACCCGCCGCTACTGGCCGGTGGCGGTGATCACCGTGGTCGGCATGGCGGTGGAAGGCGGCGCGCTGGCGGTGTTCACCCAGCTGCTGAAGCCGATGATCGACCAGATGTTCGCCCTGAAAAACGCGTACTACATCTTCTGGATGCCGATCTGGATCGTCGCCATCTTCGTGGTCCGCGCCCTGGGCACGTTCGCCAGCAGCTACGGCATTTCCTACATCGGCCGCAACGTGGTGCAGTCGATCCAGCAGGACGTGTTCGCGTCCTACCTGCGGCTGCCGGCGGCGTTCTTCGGCGCCGAGGCCTCCGGCCACCAGATCTCGCGCATCACCTATACCAGCGAGCAGGTGGCGTCGACCGCCACCGACGCGGTGAAGGTGACGGTGACCGAGGGCGTCACCGTGCTCGGCATGCTCTACGTGATGCTGATCAACAGCGCCTACCTGACGCTGGCGCTGGTGGTGATGATCCCGGCGATCACGCTGATTGCCACCGTGGTCAGCCGCCGCTATCGGCAGATCAGCAAGCGCGTGCAGGGCATGATGGGCTCGATCACCGGCACCGTGGAGGAGTCGGTCGGCGCGCATCGCGAAGTGCGCATCTACGGCGGCCAGGCACACGAGGCAAGCCGTTTCGACGCGATCACCCAGCGCACCCGCCGGCTCAACCTGAAGATCGCCGCCACCAGCGCTACCTCCAGCGCCACCATCCAGACGGTGGCCGCGTTCGCGATGGCGCTGCTGGTGTATCTGGGCACGCGGCCGCAGATCATCGACAGCATCACCCCCGGCGTGTTCTTCACCGTGCTCACCGCGATGGGCGGCATGCTGCCGTCGCTGAAGCGGCTGACCGGCGTGCAGGCGAACATCCAGCGCGGGCTGTCCGCCGCCGAGGACCTGTTCGACGTGATCGACATGCCGCCGGAGACCGACAGCGGCAGCCGGGAGCTGGACCGCACCCGCGGCGATCTGCGCTTCGAGGGTGTGCGGCTGGTCTATCCGCGCAACGATCACGCGGCGCTGCGCGGGGTCGACCTGCACTGCGCGCCCGGCACGGTGACCGCGCTGGTGGGGCGATCGGGCAGCGGCAAGAGCAGCCTGGTCAGCCTGCTGCCGCGCTTCCACGCGCCGACCACCGGGCGCATCGTGCTGGACGATCAGGACTACCAGAACTACACGCTGGCCTCGCTGCGCCGGCAGATCGCCTGGGTCGGCCAGAGCGTGGTGCTGTTCGACGACACCGTGGCCAACAACATCGCGTATGGCGAGCTGGCGGGCGCCAGCGAGGCGGCCATCATCGCCGCCGCCGAGGCGGCCAACGCGATGGAGTTCATCGCGCGCATGCCGCAGGGCATCCATACCCCGATCGGGCAGAGCGGCAACATGCTGTCCGGCGGCCAGCGCCAGCGCCTCGCGATCGCCCGCGCGATTCTGAAGAACTCGCCGATCCTGGTGCTGGACGAGGCCACCAGCGCGCTGGATACCGAATCGGAGCGGTTGATCCAGCAGGCGCTGCAGCGGCTGATGAAGGACCGCACCACGCTGGTGATCGCGCATCGCCTGTCCACCGTCGAGCATGCCGACCAGATCGCGGTGATGGATCAGGGCCGCATCGTCGAGCGCGGCACGCACGCCGAGCTGATTGCACTCAACGGGCATTACGCCGCGCTACACCGCATGCAGTTCCACGACCAGGCGGACCAGCCGCCTGGTGCCGCCGCGACCGATCCGGCCGCCGGCTGAGGAGCCACGCATGGCGCTGATCGACGCGCTCGAATCAGCTTGGTACGAAGGCGGCCGCCCGCCGTGGTGGAGCTGGCCGCTGGCCGCGCTGTACGGCGCCGTCACGCGCCTGCGCGCGCGGCTGTATCGCGGCGGCTGGCTGCGCAGTGCACGCCTGCCGGTGCCGGTGGTGGTGGTCGGCAATCTCAGCGTGGGCGGCAACGGCAAGACGCCGCTGACCATCGCGGTGGCGCAGGACCTGCGCCTGCGCGGCTGGCAGCCCGGCGTGGCCAGCCGCGGCTATGGCGGGCGCCAGCGCGAGCCGCTGCTGCTGGGCGACGCACCGGATCCGGCGCAGGTGGGCGACGAGCCCTGCCTGATCCACACCAGCGGTGTGCCGGTGGCGGTGGGCCGCGACCGCGCGGCGGCGGCGCGGCTGCTGCTGGCGGCCGGCTGCGACGTGGTGATCGCCGACGACGGCCTGCAGCACTACGCGCTGGCACGCGACGTGGAGATCTGCGTGATCGACGGCCGGCGCCGCTTCGGCAATCGCCGGCTGCTGCCGGTCGGGCCGCTGCGCGAGCCGCTGGCGCGACTGGCGCGGGTGGATTT
>JAJXTX010000006.1:3399-5361 GCA_021783385.1 Pseudomonadota bacterium | reverse complement strand
TCGGCCACCAGCGCGGCGCCGTCGAGGTCCGACAGCTGCTCGGCGTGCAGCTTCACCGGCAGGCCGAGTGCGCGCGCGCGCTCGAACAACCGGCGGGTTTCCGCCGGGCTGAAACCGATGCCCTCGCAGAACGCGTCCACCGCATCCACCAGGCCTTCGGCGGCGAGCGTGGGCAGCATCTCGTCGCACACCAGCGCGACGTAGTCGTCGCGCCGGTCGCGGAATTCCGGCGGCAGCGCATGCAGGCCGAGAAAGCTGGTGCGCACGCTGATGCCCAGCTCGCGGCCGAGCCGTCGCGCCACCCGCAGCATGCGCCGCTCGCTGTCGAGGCTCAGCCCGTAGCCGGACTTGATCTCCAGCGTGGTCACGCCGTCGCGGCGCAGCGCCTGGGCGCGCGGCAGCGACTGCGCGTAAAGCTGATCCTCGGACGCGTCGCGGGTGGCCTGCACCGTGCTGACGATGCCGCCGCCGGCATGCGCGATGTCCGCGTAGCTGGCGCCGTTGAGGCGCAGGTCGAACTCCTGCGCGCGATCGCCGCCGAACACCAGATGGGTATGGCAGTCGATCAGCCCCGGCGTGAGCAGCGCGCCATCCAGCGAGACCACTGCCGCGGCCAGCGCGTCGGGCGCCGCCGGCAGCGCGTCCATCCGGCCGAGCCAGGCGATGCGGCCGCGATGCAGCGCGATCGCGCCATGCTCGATCAGGCCATACGGCGCGTCGCCGGCAAACGTCGCCAGCGTGGCATTCAGCAGCAGGCGATCCCAGCGTGATTCGTTCATGCGTGCGCTTGCTCCTGCAGGGACGTCATGGCTTGTCGGTCGTTGCATTCGTCGAGACGGGATGCGGCCGCTGCCGCTCGAATTCCTGCACCATGCGCTCGGCGAAATCCTTGTACACCGGGGTCGGGCTGAAGATCGTGGCGGCGGCGCGGGCCAGCAGGCAGACAGCCATGATCGGGATCACCATGGTCTGGTTGTTGCTCAGCTCCATCGCGATCACCGCCGAGGTCAGCGGCGCGCCGGTGACGCCGGACAGATACGCACTCATGCCCAGCAGCACCACCGCGGCGGGCGGCACGTCGGGCAGGAAATGCGCGATGTTGTGGCCCAGCCCCGCACCCACGGCCAGCGCCGGCGAAAAAATGCCGCCGGGGATGCCGGCCCAGTACGACACCACGTTGGCCAGCAGCTTGGCGATGCCGAAACCCTCGCCTGGTGTCACCGCCGCCTGCTGCACGAACGCGCGCGCCTGGTCGTAGCCGGTGCCGTACACGGCGTTGTGCGTGAAGACGCCGAGCAAGGCCAGCGCCAGCCCGCAGCCGCCGGCAAACAGCACCGGCGCGCGCCCACGCAGGCGTCCGACCATCGCCAGCGGGCCACGGCGGCTGAGCAGGATCAGCCGCGCAAACAGCCCGCCGAGCAGGCCGCAGATCACGCCGCACAGCAGCACCGCCAGCCACGCGTGCCCGAGCGGCAGATTGGTCAGCACGGTGCCGAAATACGCGTAGTTGCCCATGATGCCCAGCGAGACCACGCCGCCCACGATCACCGCGGTCAGCAGCAGGCCGCTGAAGCGGTGCTCGAAGGTGCCAGCCAGCTCCTCGATCGCGAACACCACGCCGGCCAGCGGCGTGTTGAACGCCGCCGCGATGCCGCAGGCGCCGCCGGCGAGGATGAAGCGCGAGGCGGCTTTCGGATCGTCGAAACCGAAGCGCCGGCCGAGCGAATAGAACAGCCCCGCGCCGACGTGCACGGTCGGCCCTTCGCGCCCGATCGAGGCGCCCACCGCCAGTGCGATCAGGGTCAGCAGCATCTTGCCGATCGCGATCGGCATCGCCAGCATGCGCGCACGAAAACCTTCGTCCTCGATGTGCAGGGTGGCGATCACCTGCGGGATGCCGCTGCCGCGGGTGGCGCGCAGCCTGCCTTCGGTCACCCATGCCAGCAGGCCGAACACGATCGG
>JAJXTX010000006.1:0-3299 GCA_021783385.1 Pseudomonadota bacterium | reverse complement strand
TGGCAGGTCGAGGGGCTGGACGGCCTGCGCCGCGACGGCAGCTACCTGGTGCTGTGCAACCACCAGAGCTGGGTGGACATTCCGGTGCTGCAGAAGGTGTTCAACCGGCGCATTCCGTTCCTGCGCTTCTTCCTCAAGAGCCAGCTGATCTGGGTGCCGCTGCTGGGGCCGGCGTGGTGGGCGCTGGATTTCCCCTTCATGAAGCGCTACTCGAAGGAGACCCTGGCCCGTCACCCCGAGCTGCAGGGCAAGGACCGCGAGGCCACGCGCAAGGCGTGCGAGAAATTTCGCCACCTGCCGGTGTCGGTGATGAACTTCGTCGAGGGCACGCGCTTCACGCCGGCCAAGCACGCGTCGCAGTCGTCGCCGTATCGGCATCTGCTGCGGCCCAAGGCCGGCGGCGTGGCGTTTGTGCTCGACGCGATGGGCGACGCGCTGCACGCGATCCTCGACGTCACCATCGTCTATCCCGGCGGCGCCGGCACCATGCTGGATCTGGTCGCCGGCCGCGTGCGCGACATCCGCGTGCACGTGCGCGAGCTGCCGATCGGGCGCGACCTGCGCGGCGATTACGAGCAGGACGCGGCGTTCCGCGAGCGCTTCCAGACCTGGATCAACGCGCTGTGGCAGGACAAGGACGCGCAGATCGAGCGCATGTGCGGATCAACAGACCCTTCAACCGCAGGAGAGTGAGCGATGCGTATTCTGGTAGTGGGCGCCGGTGCCACCGGCGGCTATTTCGGCGGCCGCCTGCTGCAGCACGGGCGCGACGTGACCTTTCTGGTGCGCGAGCGCCGTGCGGCGCTGCTGGCGCGCCACGGCCTGCAGATCCGCAGCGCCGCCGGCGACGCCAATCTGCCCGCGCCGCCGAGCGTGCAGGCCAGTGAGCTGCATGCGTCGTATGACCTCGTGCTGCTGAGCTGCAAGGCCTACGACCTCGAGCAGGTGATGGACGACATCGCGCCGGCCGTGGGGCCGGATACGGCGATCCTGCCGCTGCTCAACGGCATGCGCCATCTGGACCGACTCGACGCGCGCTTCGGCGCCGCGCGCGTGCTCGGCGGCCAGTGCGTGATCGCCGCCACGCTGGATGCGCAGGGCGCCGTGCTGCATCTCAACGCCTCGGCCAGCCTCAGCTTCGGCGAACGCGACGGCAGCGCGTCGGCGCGCATGCAGGCGCTCACCCGGCAGCTCGGCGATGCCGGTTTCGAGGCGCGTCCCAGCGCCACCATCGTCCAGGACATGTGGGACAAGTGGGTCTTCCTGGCGACCCTGGCCGGCATTACCTGCCTGATGCGCGCGCCGATCGGCGACATTGTCGCAGCGCGCGGCGGCACCGCCGCCACGCTCGCGCTGCTGGACGAATGCCGTGCGGTGGCCGCGGCCGCCGGCCATCCGCCAGGCGAAGCGGCGCTGCAGCGCGCCCGCGACGTGCTCACCGAAGCCGGCTCCGGTCTTACCGCGTCGATGCTGCGCGATCTGCAGCACGGCCATCGCATCGAAGCGGAGCAGGTGATCGGCGACATGCTGGCGCGTGCCACGCCGCCGGTGGATGAGCGCGGCATGCTCGCGCTGGTGCTGACGCACCTGCAGGCGTACGAGGCGGGCCGGGCGCGCCAGCCGCAGCCGCTCAACGCGTAAGCCGCTTATCGGAAGCGCGCGCATGCGCCGCGGCCGCATGGTGAAGCGCACGCCGCGCGCGATTATCATCGGCGCATGCCCAACGATCCCGCGCTCCATTTCCGCACGGCCACCGCCGCCGATATTCCCGCCATCGTGGCGCTGGTCGAGTCCGCCTATCGCGGTGATTCGGGCCGGCGCGGCTGGACCACCGAAGCGGATCTGCTCGACGGCCGCCGCACCGATGCGGACGCCGTCGGCGCCCTCGTCGGCCGCGCCGACAGCTGCATCCTGCTGGCCGAACGCGACGGCCGGCTGCTCGCCAGCTGCCACCTGCAACAGCAGGACAGCGCCAGCTACTTCGGCATGTTCGCCGTCGATCCGGCGCAGCAGGGCGGCGGCCTGGGCAAGGCCGTGCTGGCCGAGGCCGAACGGCTGGCACGCGCGCAGTGGCAGTGCCGCGCGATGCGCATGCGGGTGATCGAGCAGCGCCCCGAGCTGCTCGCCTGGTACCAGCGCCGCGGCTATCGCCGCACCGGCGAATACCAGCCGTTCCCCTACGGCGACGAGCGCTTCGGCATTCCCCGCCGCGACGACCTGCGCTTCGAGGTGCTGGCGAAAGACTTCGCCGGCCAGCCGGCATGAGCGGCGACCTCGGCGGCTGGATCAGGGTCGGCAGCCGCAGCGACATCCTGCCGGGTGAGTTCAAGGTGGTGTGGGACGGTGACACCGCCATCGCCGTCTACAACATCGACGGCGCGCTCTACGCCATCGAGGACGTCTGCAGCCACGACGGCGGCGAACTGGCCGGCGGCGACCTGCACGGCTTCGAAGTGGAATGTCCCCGCCACGGCGCCCGCTTCGACCTGCGCACCGGCGCCGTCACCAAAGCCCCCGCCTACGAGCCGATCGCCAGCTTTCCGGTGCGCGAGGAGGGCGGGGCGATCTGGACGCGGGATGATCGGTGAGGGTTGAGCGGAAACCTCAAACTCTGGCTCTTGTTTCGATCAGCACGCGGTTAGCCTTGGCATGACGCTCCCTTTTACTTGCGCGGTACAACGTGGAGGTCACGGGCGAGGAGTGGCTTTCGCGCGCAGCGTGCCCTGAGGTGCAGGGTTATGCGTCAGCAGGTCTTCAACTGAAAGAGGCGGACGCTGTTTATGAAGCATGCGATGACAGTTTGCACAAACTGGCCTTAAGTCTTTGATGGGGTCAATCAAATATTCTTCGCCGATGTCGGCTATGGGCTTCAAGTGATGAACCTCTATGTAGTTCGCACCTAGCTGACCATATGCCTTTTCAAAGTTGAATCCGCATACAACACATGTATAGCCGTAGTGTTCAATACACACTTGGCGGGCGAGAGAGCTTCTGTCATAGGTCTTCGTCGTGATTGTCTTGCTCTTCCCCTCGGCGTATAGGCGAACCTCGTTTTCCGAGTAGATTGAAAATCCAAACGCTGGACTCTCTTGAATTTCAGCAAAAAGTTGGCTGGCAATGGATTCTGGAACCGATAAGCCACTTGCTTGCGGAGACCAGTTATAGTCGGGATACCGAGCCTGTAAATGATCAATGGAGATAATTGGCTTCTCGGACAATGCCTTGAACAACAGATCGGTTCGCAAAGCAGATAAGCCGTCCTTTGCCTTCACTTCGTCCCAGTGTGGAAGGGGATAAGG
>JAJXTX010000145.1 GCA_021783385.1 Pseudomonadota bacterium | reverse complement strand
ACATCGTCGGAGTTGCCGCCGTATTCCGCTGCGTGCGCGTGCGCCCACGCCACCGCGCGCGCGGCGTCGCCCATGAAGCCGTCCAGCTTCACCGCCGGCCACTTGCGGTAGTCGGGAATCACCACCACCAGCCCGCGCTGCGCCAGCACCTCGCCGGCCCAGCGGTACCACTGGCGCTTGCCGGATTTCCAGCTGCCGCCGTAGAAGAACACCACCACCGGCAGGTTGCGCACCTCGCGCGGACGGTACACGTCCAGCGCCAGCCGGCGCCCGGCGTCGAATACCACGTTGCGGCGGGTCACCACGTCGGCATGGCCGCTGATCGCATTGAGGCCGCCGAACAGCGTGGCCTGGCATCCCGCCAGCAGGCCGCTGCCGAGCAGCAGCAGGGCGCGCGTGAGCAGGCTGCGCGATGCGCGCGGAGAAGGGCTTGGCGGGCTGGCGGACATGCGGTTTCCGTGCAGTGGAGAGGCTAGGGCGATGCGCGCGCGGCGCGCCGTGCGCCAGACACATACGTGGCCGGCCCGGCGCAGGATGCAGGCGCCGCTGTGTGACTGCCGTGTTCCGCCTACACTGTGGCCGCCCCACGGGCCTACAGGGAGAACGTCATGCTTGGTCGATCGCTGGCAGCGCTGGCGCTGTGCTTGCTGTTTGCCGCACCGCTGATGGGGCAGGACATCCCGCCGCCGCTGCGCGACTGGCAGGGCTGGGTGCTGCACGACGTACCGCAGCACGCCTGTCCGTTTCTGGCCAGCCAGCTGCCGGATGCCGAAAGCCGGCAGTGCGCGTGGCCGGGCCAGCTGACGCTGCAGGCCGACCCGGACGGCGGCCGCTTCGAGCTCGACGTGCAGGTGGATGCGCCCAGCTGGGTGGCGCTGCCCGGCGATGCGCGCCACTGGCCGCAGCAGGTCACCAGCAACAACCAGCCGGCGATCGTGCTGCAGCGCGCGGGGCAGCCGATGCTGTGGCTGCCGCCCGGCAGCTACCAGCTGCGCGGCACGCTGCCGTGGAACGCGCCGCCCGCCCGGCTGCGCGTGCCGGCGTCGATCGCGCTGATCGCGCTGAGCGTCGACGGCGCGGCGGTGCAGCGCATCGAGCGCAACGGCGAGCAGCTGACCCTGGGCGAGGCGGCCGCCGCCCAGCGTGCCGCCGATGCGTTGTCGCTGCGCGTGTATCGGCGGCTGCAGGACGGGCTGCCGGCGATGCTTGAAACGCAGCTGCAGTTCAACGTCACCGGCAGTGCGCGCGAGCAGCTGCTGGGGCCGGTGCTGCCGGCCGGCTTCGTTGCCACCGCACTCGGCGGCGAGCTGCCGGCGCGGCTGGAAAACGACGGCCGCCTGCGCGTGCAGCTGCGGCCGGGACAATGGACGCTCACGCTGGCCGCACGCGCCACCGTCACGCCGGGAAAGCTCGCCATGACGCTGCCGCCGCCGCCGTGGCCACGCCAGGAGATCTGGAGCTACGCTGACGACAGCAGTCTGCGCAGCACGCGCGTGGAGGGCCACGCCACCGACGCCGCGCAGGCCGGCGTGCCGGCGCCATGGCGCGAGCTGCCGGCGTATGTGCTGAATGATGCCGACAGCCTGACCCTCAGCACGGTCACCCGCGGCGACGAGGGTGGGCAGGGCGATCAGCTGCACGTGCAGCGTCAGCTGTGGCTGGACTTCGACGGCCGCGGGCTCAGCGTGGTCGATCATCTCAGCGGCACGCTGCGCCATCGGCAGCGGCTCGACGTGGCCGCGCCGTGGCAGCTGCAGCGGGCCGCGCAGGGCGATGAGCCGCTGCTGATCAGCCAGGGCAGGGATGGCCGCAGCGGCGTCGAGCTGCGCGAACAGCAGTTCGATCTGCGCGCCGGCCTTCGGCTGCCCGCGCACGGCGGCGCGATCCCCACGGCGGGCTGGCAAGTGCCGCTGGAAGGCATCGACGGCCAGCTGCACCTGCCCTACGGCTACCGCCTGCTCGGCGCGCCCGGCGCGGATCGCTCGCCCGACTCGTGGCTGGCGCAGTGGAGCCTGCTGGATCTGTTCGTGGTGGCGATGATCGCGCTGCTCGCCGGTCGCCTGCTGGGCTGGCGCTGGGCGCTGCTGACGGCGGTGTTTCTGGCGCTGGCGCAGCACGAGTCGGGCGCGCCGCGCTGGACGCTGGCGCTGACCCTGGCGCTGGTGCTGCTGCTGCGCGCGCTGCCGGAAGGGCGCCTGCGGCTGGGTGCGCGGATCGGCGCGAGCGTGGTGTGGGCGCTGGCCGTGCTGTGGACGCTGCCGTTCGCCGCCCGCGAGCTGCAATACGCGCTGCACCCGCAGCTGGAGAGCATGGCGGCTGGACGCGCGATGCAGGCCAACTTCATCCAGCCACCGCCGCCGCCACCGCCACCTGTCGCGGAGATGGCGATGAGCCCGCCCGCCCCGCCGGCGCCCCCTGCCGACAATGCCACCGGGGTGTCCCGCAGCATGGCGAAGTTTGCTCCGTCGCCGGCCAGCGTCACGGTCACCGGCATGACGAGCAGCGCCAGCCGCGAGCTGGCCAGCCATGAGCTGATCCAGGCCGGCGCCGGCGCACCGCACTGGGATGTCGGCAACGATTACCGCCTTGGCTGGTCCGGCCCGGTCACCGCGACCCAGACCACCCGCCTGGTGATCGCGCCGGCATGGCTGGTGCGGCTGCTGCGGGTGCTGCTGGTCGGCCTGCTGGTGGCGCTGCTGGCCCGGCTCGCGCTGCTGCTGTGGCTGCCACTGCGCGCGCGCTGGCTGCAGCCGCGCGCTGGCGCCGTGGTCGGCGCCGTGTGGCTGGTGCTGGCGCTGCTGCCCGCCGGCGCGCATGCCCAGGTGATGCCGAATCAGGCGCTGCCCAGCCAGGAGATGTTGACCCGGCTGCGCGACCGGCTCACCGAGGCACCGGCCTGTGTGCCGGAGTGCGCGGCCGTGCCGCAGGCGACACTGCAAGCCAGCGCCGATGGGCTCAGCGTGGCGCTCGACGTGGACGCCGGCGCGACCGTCGCGCTGCCGTTGCCGCAACCGGACGGCGCCCTGCAGCTGCTCGACGTCAGCGTGGACGGCCATTCCGGCGTGCCGCTGGGCCGGCGTGGCGATCAGCTGCTGCTGCGGCTGGAGCGCGGCGTGCATCGGGTGAACCTCAGCTATCGCCTCGGCGCGGCCGAGAGCGCCAGCCTGCGCTTCGTGCTGCATCCGCAGCGCATCGGCTTCAGCGGCGCGGGCTGGTCGCTGGAAGGCGTCGACGCTGGGCGCCTGCTCGGCGACAGCCTCGCGCTCAACCGCGTGCGCACCGCCAGCGATGGCAAGGCGCTGGCGCCGGTGCAGGACTTTCCGCCCTACGTGCGGCTGACCCGCCGCCTGCTGCTGGGCGTCGACTGGTCGGTGGAAAACGTGGCCGAGCGCATCGCGCCCGAGCAGGGCGGTTTCAGCACCACGCTGCCGCTGCTGCCGGGCGAGCATCCGCTGGGCGACGACGCGCTGGTGCAGGCCGGCCGCCTCAGCGTCACCTTCAACGCCGGCGTGAACGAAGTACGCTGGCGCAGCCGGCTCGATCACGCCGCCACGCTGAGCCTGAAGGCGCCCGCGCTGGGCGAGCGTGCCGAGGTGTGGCAAGTGCAGGCGGCGCCGATGTGGCACGTGCATGCCAGCGGCGTGCCGGCCAGCGCCAGCGACAGCGGACTGCGCTTCCAGCCGCTGCCCGGCGAGACGCTGCAGCTGGCCATCACGCGGCCGCCAGCGGTGCCCGGCGCCAGCCTCGCGTTCGATCAGGCGCAGGTCACCGGCACGGTCGGCCAGCGTGCCAGCGAGACCACGCTGAGCCTGCGCGCGCGCAGCACGCGCGGCGGTGAGCATGCGATCGGCCTGCCGCCCGGTGCGCAATTGCTGGATGCCAGCCGCGACCACGAGCCGATCAACCTCGCCGTGCGCGACGGCCAGCTCGGCCTGCCGCTACTGCCCGGCACGCACGACTACACGCTGCGCCTGCGCCAGCCCGGCGGCATCGCCGCGCGCCTGCGCACGCCGGTATTTGCACTGCATGCACCGGTGGCCAACATCGACCTCAACCTGCGGCTGCCGCAGGATCGCTGGGTGCTGTGGACGTGGGGGCCGACCGATGGGCCGGCGGTGCTGTACTGGTCGCAGCTGGTGGTGCTGCTGCTGGTCGCCTGGCTGCTGGGGCGTTACGCGCCGACGCCGCTGCGTTTCCGCCACTGGCTGCTGCTGGGGCTGGGCTTCTCCGCGTTCGCCTGGAGTGCGTATGCGCTGGTGGTGCTGTGGCTGATCCTGCTGGGCCTGCGCGCGCGCGGGGTATCGTCCACGCGGGTCAACGGCAGCGGCTTCAACCTGCTCCAGCTCGGACTCGCCGCGCTCACCGCGCTGGCGCTGCTGGTGCTGGTGGCGGCGGTGCCGAAAGGCCTGCTCGGCCTCCCCGACATGCATGTGGCCGGCAACGCTTCCAGCGCGTGGAACCTGCACTGGTTCGCCGACCAGAGCAGCGGCGTGCTGCCCGACGGCGGCGTGGTCAGCGTGTCGCTGTGGGTCTACAAGATCGCCATGCTGGCGTGGGCGCTGTGGCTGGCCAACGCGCTGATCGGCTGGCTGCGCTGGGGCTTCGAGGCGTGGACGCAGGGCGGCTACTGGCGCCCGCGCGCGCCGAAAGTGGCCAGCGCGCCGTCGATGCCGCCGCCGTTGTCGCACCCCGCGGAGCCGCCGCACGATGCCTGATCTGCGCAGCACGCTGGCCGCCGCCATCCAGCGCCTCGGCGAACGCACGGACGCCGAGGCGTTGCTGCTGCATGCGCTGAGCCGGCCGCGCAGCTGGCTGATCGCGCATGCCGACGACGCGCTGGCTATGGACGTCCAGACGGCTTATGCGGCGCTGGTCGAGCGCCGCGCCGCAGGCGAGCCGGTGGCCTACATCACCGGTCGGAGCGGCTTCTGGTCGCTGGAACTGGAGGTGACGCCGGCCACGCTGATTCCGCGCGCCGACACCGAGCGGCTGGTGGAGCTGGCGCTGGAACGGCTGCCGCGCGACCGCGCCTGCCGCGTGGCGGATCTGGGCACCGGCAGCGGCGCCATCGCGCTGGCGCTCGCCAGCGAGCGCCAGCAAGCGCAGGTGCTGGCCACCGATGCCAGCGCCGCGGCGCTCCTCGTCGCGCGCCGCAACGCGCAGCGGCTGGGCCTTGCCAACGTCAGCTTCGCGCAGGGCGACTGGCTGCGGCCGCTGGCCGGCCAGCGCTTCGACCTGATCGTCTCCAACCCGCCCTACATCGAGGCGGCCGATCCGCACCTGGCGCAGGGGGACCTGCGCTTCGAGCCCGCCAGCGCGCTGGCCTCCGGCAGCGACGGCCTCGACGACATCCGCCGCATCGTCCGCGACTCACGCGGCCACCTCATCCCCGGCGGCTGGCTGTTGTTCGAGCACGGCTGGAACCAGGGCACCGCCGCCCGCGCCCTGCTGCACGAGGCCGGCTACGCTGAGGTGTTCACTGCGCAGGATCTGGAACAGCGGGAGCGGGTGAGCGGGGGGCGTTGTGATGGATGGACGGGCTGATGATACGCAGAGGGATGTTCCGTACTCCGGCATCATTGGGGGCTATGACGGTCTCAACCGCATGACCAGCGTCAGCGCCGGGGGAGACGCTGACCTTCACCTGCTACGACACCGGTGAAGGCCAGGCTGTTGCTCAGGGCAGCTTGGCCAGACGCCCCATATGGGCGTCGACCGACGCCTTGACGAAGCGGCCTGCCGCCAGGTCCACCTGACTCTCTGCCAGCGCGGCGGTCAGCTCGCACTCGCGCAGGTAATGGTAATGCTCGATGTCCATCACCACGAAGCGATCCTTGCCGCGCACCGACACCATGGCGTCGGTCGCGTCGGCCAGCACTTCGGCGATGGCGGAGACGCCCTGGGCCTTCAGAGGGTTGGCGCTGATCGAAGCCACGATGGTGTCTCTCGTTGGCGTCGTCAGGCAGGCGAAGGATTGCTGAGCGCCAGCGACAGTCCGCCACTCACCCCACGCTGGCGACGCTCAGCTGCGGGAACCGCGCGTGGATGGCGCGGCGGATGCCGGGCAGGTCGAGGCCGGCCATGCTCAGCACTTCCTCGCGGCTGCCGTGTTCCAGATAGACGTCCGGAAGGCCGAGGTGCAGGAGCGGCTTGACGATGCCGTGGGCGGCGAGGCATTCGGCCACGGCGGAGCCGGCGCCGCCGGCGACGGCGTTGTCTTCCAGCGTGACGAAGGCGTCGTGGGTTTTTGCCAGCTCGATCAGCAGCGCCTCGTCCAGCGGCTTGACGAAGCGCATGTTGACCAGGCTGGCGTCGAGCTCGGCGGCGATCGTGGCGGCCGGGGCCAGCATCACGCCGAAGCTGAGCAGGGCCAGGCCGCGACCGCGGCGGCGCAGCTCGGCCTTGCCGATCGGCAGCGTGGCGAGGGTTTTCTGTACCGCGATGCCGGGACCGCTGCCGCGCGGGTAGCGCACGGCGGCGGGGCCGGCGTGCTGGAAGCCGGTGCTGAGCATCATGCGGCATTCGTTCTCGTCGGCCGGCGCCATGATCATCATGTTGGGCAGGCAGCGCAGGAAGCTGAGATCGAAGCTGCCCGAATGCGTGGCGCCATCGGGGCCGACCACGCCGGCACGGTCGATCGCGAAGGTGACGTCGAGATTCTGCAGCGCCACGTCGTGG
>JAJXTX010000144.1 GCA_021783385.1 Pseudomonadota bacterium | reverse complement strand
GACCCACCCATCAACCGGTGGAGCAGCTGGCCAGCCTGCGTGCGATCCCCGGCGTCAGCGTGATCCGCCCCGCCGACGCCAACGAGACCGCGGTGGCGTGGCGCGTGGCGCTGGCCTCGCAGGACCATCCGGTGCTGCTGGCGCTGAGCCGGCAGGAACTGCCCACGCTCGACCGCACCCGTTACGCCAGCGCCGACGGGCTGCGCCGCGGCGCCTACGTGCTGAGCGATGCGCGCGACGGCAAGCCGCAGCTGATCCTGCTCGCCAGCGGCTCCGAGGTGGGCCTGATCCTCGCCGCGGCGGAGCAGCTGCAGGCCGCCGGCGTCGCGGTGCGCTGCGTGTCGATGCCGAGCTGGGAACTGTTCGAGGCGCAGCCGCAGGACTATCGCGACAAGGTGCTGCCGCCCGCGGTGACCGCGCGGTTGGCGGTGGAGCTGGGCGTGGCGCAGGGCTGGGGCCGCTACGTCGGCGATCACGGCGACATGCTCGGCGTCGAGCGCTTCGGTGCCTCCGCCCCGGCCGGCGTGCTGCTGCGCGAATACGGCTTCACGGTGGAGAACGTGGTGGCGCGGGCGAAGGCGCTGCTCGGCCGCTGATGCGGGCAGCCTCGCCGCGGCGGCGATTCGCAAGAAGTTATTTACAAAACTGGTCAGTATGTTATTTTTGCCTCGGCCTCCCCACCCGAGCCTGACCCTTGTCCCGCCTGACGCCCGACCTGAAGTTCGCTTCGCCGGCCGCGCTCGCCTGTGCGCTGGGCCTGCTCACCACGCTGGCGCTGGGCGGCTGCGCCGTCGGCCCCGACTACCGGCGGCCCGACGCGCCCGCCGTGACCCGCTACACCGCCAGGCCGCTGCCTGCCGCGACGGTGGCGAGCGCGACCGCGGACGGTGACGCGCAGCGCTTTCTTGCAGGGCGCGAGGTGACGGCACGCTGGTGGACGAACTTCGGCAGCGCCGAGCTGGACCGGCGCGTGAACCAGGCGCTGGCACACAGTCCGTCGATCGCCTCGGCCCAGGCCGCGCTGCGCCAGGCGCAGGAAAATGCACAGGCCGCGCGCGGCGGCCTGTTTCCCGCGCTGGATGCGGGCGCGGGAGCGACCCGTCAGAAGCAGTCCGGGGTGCAGCTGGGTCGAAGCAGCGGCTTCGGGCCGTACAACCTCTACAACGCCTCGGTGAGCGTCGGCTACACGCTGGATCTGTTCGGCGGCGTGCGCCGGGGCATCGAGGCGCAGATGGCGCAGCGCGATTTCCAGCAGGCTCAGCTGGACACCACCTACCTCACGCTGGCCGGCAACGTGGTCACCGCCTCGCTGCAGGAAGCCTCGCTGCGCGAGCAGATCCGTGCGACCGGGCAGATCGTCGCCATGCAGCGCACGAGCCTGGACATCGCGCAGCGCCAGCAGCAGATCGGCGCCACCTCGCTCACCGATACGCTGGCCGTGCGCACGCAGCTGGCCGCCACCGAAGCGACCCTGCCACCGCTGCGCGCCCGGCTCGCCGCGACGCGCAATCAGCTGGCCACCTATCTGGGCACCACGCCGGCGCAGCTGGCGATATCGCCGCTGACGCTGGACGGCGTGCGCCTGCCGCAGGACATCCCGGTCAGCCTGCCCGCGCAGCTGGTCGAGCAGCGGCCGGACATCCGGGCGGCCTCCGCGCAGCTGCATGCCGCCTCGGCGCAGGTCGGCGTGGCGACCGCGGCGATGCTGCCGCAGATCACCCTGTCCGGCAGCGCCGGCTCGCAGGCGCTGCGCAGCAGCGGCCTGTTTTCCGCCGGCAGCGGGGTCTGGTCGCTGGGGCTGGACCTGACCCAGCCGCTGTTCCATGGCGGCCAGCTGCTGCACCGCAAGCGCGCGGCGCAGGCGGGCCTGGACAAGGCCGCGGCGGACTGGCGGCAGACCGTGCTGACCGCGTTCCAGAACGTGGCCGATGCGCTGCAGGCGCTGGACTACGACGCGCAGACGCTGGCCGCGCAGGCGACCGCCGAAAGCGCGGCGGCACAGCAGCTCGCGCTGACCCGGCAGCAGTACCGGATCGGCGCCACCGGCTATCTCAACCTGCTGAATGCCGAACGCAGCGACCAGCAGGCGCGCATCAGCCTGATCCAGGCGCGCGCGGCACGCCTGTCCGACACCGCCGCGCTGTACATCGCGCTCGGTGGCGGCTGGCGCAGCGACGCCCAGGTAGCCAGCCAGAAGCCGTAGTCCTATCCGACTTTCGCGATCGCGGATGATCGCCCCAACCCGAGGAGTTCGCGCATGACCACGCGCGTCGACAAGCAACCGAGCACCACCCGGCGCATGATCTGGATGATCGTCAGCGTGGTGCTGCTGATCGCGGTGATCGCCGGCATCAAGGTGCTGCTGGTGGTGCGGATGATCCGCAGCATGCCCCAGCCGGCACCGGCCACGGTCAGCACGGTCAAGGCCAGCGAGCAGAGCTGGCAGCCCCTGCTGAGCGCCGTCGGCACACTGCGTGCGGCGCGCGGCGCCGAGCTGGCGATGGACGTTGCCGGGCTGGTCACCGCGGTGACCCTGAAATCCGGCGAGGATGTGAAACAGGGCCAACCGCTGTTGCAGCTGCGCGATGGCGACGACGTGGCGCTGCTGCAGCAGCTGCAGGCCAATGCGCAGCTGTCGAAGATCACGCTTGAGCGGGCCCGTCAGCAGCTGGCGGCGCAGGCGATCAGCCAGGCCGGCTACGACAGCGCGGCGGCCGACTTCAAGGCGCGCCAGGCCGCGGTGGCGCAGCAGACCGTGGTGGTGTCGAAGAAGCAGCTGCGCGCGCCGTTCGCCGGCCGCGCCGGCATCATCACTACCAGCCCCGGCGATTACCTCAGCGCGGGAACCGCGGTGGTCACGCTGCAGCAGCTCGATCCGCTGCTGGTGGACTTCTTCGTGCCGCAGAGCGAGCTGGGCCGGCTGCAAGTGGGGCAGGTGGTGCACCTGAGCCTGGATGCGTATGCCGGCCGCCAGTTCAGCGGCAGGCTCAGCGCGATCAGCCCCCGCGTCGACAGCAGCACCCGCAACGTGCAGGTCGAGGCCACTGTGCCAAACCACGACCAGGCGCTCACCCCGGGCATGTTCGCCAACGTCAGCGTCGAAGTCGGCCGCCAGCAGCAGCGGCTGACGCTGCCGCAGGCAGCGATCGTCTACAACCCCTACGGCGACACGGTGTACGTGGTGCAGCCGTCCAAGGGCAAGGACGCCAAGGGCGCAGCGCTGCCGCCCACCGTGCAGCAGGCGTTCGTCACGACCGGCGCCACCCGCGGCGATCAGGTGGCGATCGTGAAGGGCATCAGCGCCGGTACCGAGGTGGTGAGCAGCGGCCAGATCAAGCTCAAGAACGGCGCGCCGATTGCGATCGACAACAGCGTGCAGCCGGCGGACAGCGCGAACCCCACGCCGCAGGAGCATTGAGCCCGGGCCATGAAATTCACCGACCTGTTCATCCACAAGCCAGTGCTGGCGATCGTCGTCAGCCTGCTGATCCTGGTGCTGGGCGTGAAGGCCGTCACCAGCCTCACCGTGCGCCAGTACCCGAAGACCGAGAACGCCACGGTCACCGTGTCGACCGCCTATTACGGCGCCGACGCGCAGACCATGGCCGGCTTCATCACGCAGCCGCTGGAGCAGGCGATCTCGCAGGCGCAAGGCATCGACTACCTGTCCTCCACCAGCGTGGCCGGCGTGTCCACCATCACCGCCACGCTGCGCCTGAACTACGACGCCAACCGTGCGCTGACCGAGATCACCACCCAGGTCAACTCGGTCAGGAACCAGCTGCCGCCGCAGGCGCAGCAGCCGGTGCTGACCGTGCAGACCGGCGAGACCGTCGACGCGATGTACATGGGCTTCTACAGCGATGTGCTGCCCACCAACAACATCACCGACTACCTGTCGCGCGTGGTCAAACCCAAGCTCGACTCGATCCAGGGCGTGCAGACCGCCGAACTGCTCGGTGCGCGCCAGTTCGCGCTGCGCGCGTGGCTCGATCCGGCCAAGATGGCCGCGCGCGGGGTCACCGCCAGCGACGTGAACAGCGCGCTGGCGTCGAACAACTATCTGGCTGCGGTCGGTTCCAGCAAGGGCCAGGCGGTGACGGTGGATCTCACCACCGACAGCAGCCTGCACACGGTCGAGCAGTTCAGGCAGCTGGCGATCAAGCAGGTCAACGGCGCGATCGTGCGGCTGCAGGATGTGGCCACGGTGACGCTGGGCTCGGAGAATTACGACTTCAACGTCGCCTTCAGCGGCAAGCGCTCGGTGTTCATCGGCATCAAGGTGGCACCGGACGCCAACGTGCTCGACGTCGCCCAGCGCGTGCGCGATGCGTTCCCGGACATCCAGAGCCAGCTGCCCAGCGGGCTTACCGGGCAGATCGTCTATGACGGCACGGTATTCGTGAACAGCTCGATCAACGAGGTGATCAAGACCCTGGTCGAGGCGCTGGTGATCGTCACGCTGGTGATCTTCCTGTTCCTCGGCAGCCTGCGCGCGGTGATCATTCCGGTGATCGCTATGCCGCTCTCGCTGATCGGCACCTTCTTCGTGATGCTGGCGCTGGGCTACTCGATCAACCTGCTGACCCTGCTGGCGCTGGTGCTGGCGATCGGCCTGGTGGTGGACGACGCGATCATCGTGGTGGAGAACGTCGACCGCCACATGAAGGAGGAGCACAAGACGCCGCTGCAGTCCGCGCTGCTGGCGGCACGCGAGCTGGGCGGGCCGATCCTGGCGATGACCGTGGTGCTGATCGCGGTGTACGTGCCGATCGGTTTCCAGAAGGGCCTCACCGGCGCGCTGTTCACCGAGTTTGCCTTCACCCTGGCCGGCGCAGTCACGGTGTCGGCGGTGGTGGCGCTGACGCTGTCGCCGATGATGTGCGCGAAGTTCTTCCGCAGCGAGCAGGACAACGGCCGCTTCGTGCAGTTCATCGACCGCCGCTTCGAACGGGTGCAGCACGGCTACCGGCGCCTGCTGCACGGCAGCCTGTCGACCTGGGTGGTGGTGATCGTGATGTCCGGCATCCTGCTGCTGGCCACCATCGCCCTCGGCATGACCTCGCAGTCGGAGCTGGCGCCGGAAGAGGACCAAGGCATCGTGGCCGGACAGATCGTCGGCGCGCCGGACGCCACCGCCCAGCAGATGAACGTCTACGCCACGCAGATGTTCGAGCGGGCGCGCCAGCTGCCCGAGTACCAGCAGATGTTCCAGCTGACCGGCGTGCCGACCGTCAACCAGGGCATCGGCGGCGTGCTGTTCAAGCCGTGGGACCAGCGCAGCCGCAGCGCGCACCAGCTGCAGCAGGTGCTGCAGCAGGCATGGAACGGGATTGCCGGAGCGAAGGTGGCGGCGTTCCAGTTTCCGCCGCTGCCGGGCGCCTCGGGCCTGCCGATCCAGATGGTGATCACCACCACCGAGCCGTTCGAGAACCTCAACGAGGTGGCCAACGCGGTGCTGGCGAAAGCCCAGGCCAGCGGCAAGTTCTATTTCATCGACTCCGATCTGAAGGTCGACAAGCCGCAGAGCACCGTGGTGCTCAACCGCGACATGATCACCACGCTGGGCCTGACCCAGCAGAGCGTCGGCGCTGCGCTCGGTGCCGCGCTCGGCGGCGGCTACGTCAACTACTTCTCGATCGCGGGCCGTTCGTACCGCGTGATTCCGCAGGTGCTGCAGGCCGACCGGCTCAACCCGGACCAGGTGCTGAACTATTACCTCAGCCTGCCCGGCGGCGCGGTGATCCAGGCCGCGACCGTGGCGAAGATCACCCATCAGGTGGTGCCACGTTCGCTCAACCATTTCCAGCAGCTGAACTCGGCCACCATCTCGGGCGTGTCCGGCCTGTCGCAGGGCGCGGCGCTGACCTATCTGCACGACCTGGTGAAGCAGGTGGCGCCTTCCGGCTACAACGTCGACTACGCCGGCCAGTCGCGCCAGTTCATGCAGGAGTCCGGCGGCTTCGGCGGCACCCTGCTGTTCGCCGTGATCATCGTGTTCCTGGCGCTGGCGGCGCAGTTCAACAGCCTGCGCGATCCGATCGTGATCCTGGTGTCGGTGCCACTGGCGCTGTTCGGCGCGCTGATCTTCGTGAACCTGTTCACCAGCCTCAACATCTACACCGAGGTGGGCCTGGTGACCCTGATGGGACTGATCAGCAAGCACGGCATCCTGATCGTGCAGTTCGCCAACCAGTCGCAGCGCGAGGGCATGTCCAAGCGCGAGGCAATCGAGCACGCGGCGGCGGTGCGCCTGCGGCCGATCCTGATGACCACCGCCGCGATGGTGCTTGGTGTGCTGCCGCTGGTAATCGCCTCCGGCGCCGGCGCGGCGGGCCGCTTCAACATGGGCCTGGTGATCTCCACCGGGCTGGCGATCGGCACGCTGTTCACGCTGTTCGTGGTGCCAGCGTTCTACATGCTGCTGGCGGCGGACCACCACGCCGACAAAATCCCCGCCGATCCGCAGCTGCCAGCCGCGATGACCTGAGCGCGGCGCGCCCGCGCGGATGTTCAGGCAGGCAGCAAAAAGGCGCGGTCTCCCGCGCCTTTTTGTGGCCGCCGACGGACTCAGTTGCGCGACTGCAGCTTCGACAGCAGCCGCAGCAGTTCCAGGTACAGCCACACCAGCGTCACCACCAGCGCGAACGCGCCGTACCACTCCATGTATTTCGGCGCGCCGGCGTTGACGCCGGAT
>JAJXTX010000143.1:4145-6697 GCA_021783385.1 Pseudomonadota bacterium | reverse complement strand
CCCAGCGCGGGCAGGCGCGCGCGCAGCGCGTCGGCCAGCCGCGCCGCGTCACCGGCGGCGTCGGCATAGCCGAAATCCGCATCGGCCAGCAGCTGCGCGCAGGCGTCCGCCAGCGCGCCGCCCACCCGGTAGCGCCGATGCGGCGCGGCGTCACTGGGCTCGGTATACGGCTCGCGATCGAGCGCCACGAATTCGATCTCCGGCGCCACCCCGCGGGTATGGAAATGCCGTCGCGAGAGCGAGCTGAACCACGTCTTGTAGAGCTCGCGGTCGGCCAGCTCGGCCACCCGCCGCTCGTACTCCTGGCGCATCGCCGCCCACAGCGCGCGCGAGCGCAGGCGGTCGTCAAGCAGCGCGTCCAGCCGGCCCTGCGTCTCGCGGATGCAGATGTCGTAGAGATCGATGCGCGCATGCGCGTCCACCGCGGCGGCGCGCCAGTCGCGCCGCTCGAAGCGGCGCCGCGCGCGCCGGGTGATGTCGGCAAAGCGCGCGTTGTAGTCGGCGAAGGCGTCCACCAGCAGCGCCGCTGCGGCGCATGCCTGCGGATCGGCGGCTGACGCGGTGCTGTCGACGGACTTCATGGCCGCAGTCTAGCGGCCACGTCGCTGCGCCTGTGGGAGCGACTGGAGTCGCTCCCACCAGAGACAAGCAACGGGGCGCCGAAGCGCCCCGTCGGACAGCCGCAGGAACGGCCGGGTTACATCGCCGCGATCAGCGCGTCACCGAACTCGGAGCACTTCACTTCCTTCGCGCCCTCCATCATGCGGGCGAAGTCGTAGGTGACGGTCTTGGCGGCGATCACCTTGTCCATCGCCTGGATGATCGCGTCGGCGGCCTCGTTCCAGCCGAGGTGGCGCAGCAGCAGCTCGCCGGAGAGGATCACCGAGCCGGGGTTGACCTTGTCCTGGCCGGCGTACTTCGGTGCGGTGCCGTGGGTGGCCTCGAACACGGCGTGACCGCTGACATAGTTGATGTTGCCGCCCGGCGCGATGCCGATGCCGCCCACTTCGGCGGCCAGCGCGTCGGAGATGTAGTCACCGTTCAAGTTCAGCGTGGCCACCACGTCGTATTCCTTGGCGCGGGTCATGATCTGCTGCAGGAACGCGTCGGCGATCACGTCCTTGACCACGATCTCGCGGCCACTGACCGGATTCCTGAAGCTCATCCACGGGCCGCCGTCCAGCTCGACCGCGCCGAATTCGTTCTTCGCCAGCGCGTAGCCCCAGTCGCGGAACGCGCCCTCGGTGTACTTCATGATGTTGCCCTTGTGCACCAGCGTCACGGAGCGGCGGTCGTTGTCGATCGCATACTTGAACGCGGCGCGTACCAGCCGTTCGGTGCCTTCCTTCGAGACCGGCTTGATGCCGATGCCGGAAGTTTCCGGAAAGCGGATCTTCTTGAAATGCGCGGGGAAGTGTTCGGCCAGCAGCGCCAGGAATTTCTTCGCCTCCGGCGTGCCTTCGGCAAACTCGATGCCGGCGTAGATGTCCTCGCAGTTCTCGCGGAAGATCACCATGTCGACGTCCTCGGGCTTCTTCACCGGCGAGGGCACGCCCTTGAACCAGCGCACCGGGCGCAGGCAGGTGTACAGGTCCAGCTGCTGGCGCAGCGCCACGTTGAGCGAGCGGATGCCACCGCCGACCGGGGTGGTCAGCGGGCCCTTGATCGAGACCAGGTAATCGCGGCAGGCGGTGACGGTTTCCTCCGGCAGCCAGCTGCCGGTTTCGTTGAATGCCTTTTCGCCGGCGAGGATTTCCATCCAGTGGATGCGACGCCTGCCGCCGTAGGCCTTGGCCACCGCCGCATCGAGTACGCGCACCGAAGCGGCCCAGATGTCCGGCCCGATGCCGTCGCCCTCGATGAACGGCACGATCGGGTTGTTCGGCACGCTGAGCATGCCGTCGGCCAGCGTGATCCTGGCACCGTCAGCCGGCACGCTGGGCTTGTAGTCAGTCATGGGTATCTCCTGGGAAGGGCACAAAACAGATAGCGTCGATCAGCATAAAGCACAACGCCGCATTTTCACCCGAACCGGGCGGGATCGCACATGCCATCGCGACAACTTGTCCGGGTGAGCGGCTGCGTGATGGCGCAGGACGCGGCAGCCGGCTTGCGCCGAGGCGATGGCGTGGCATGCCCGGGCGCACCCCACTCCGCCTCGGCTCAAGAAAACCGCTGCACGACCGATACAGCGGCTACTGCCATGCCTGGACGGAGCTGGAATGGCGGTCATCACGACCACCTGCCCATGGTGTGCCATCCGCAATGCATAGCGACGCGACATGAAAGCCGAACGGATTCTCCTGGTATTTGCCGATGCGGCCGCGCGCGAAACTGCCCGTGGACAGCTGCTGGCGGCAGGCTACCTGTGGGTCGAGCAAGCCCGCGACGCGGCACACGCCATCGCGTTGGCACGGGCGCACCCGCCCGCATTGGCGTTGCTCGATTACCGGTTGGCCGACGCCAGCGGCAATGCCCTCCTGCAGAGGTTCAGGGCCGATCCGTTGCTGACTGATGTCTTTGTGGTATTGCAGCGCCCGCCCGCCGACGCT
>JAJXTX010000143.1:0-4045 GCA_021783385.1 Pseudomonadota bacterium | reverse complement strand
CAATCGCCGATCTGGGCTACTGGGAATACGACCTGCCGACCAACCGGATGGAGTGGTCGGCGGACGCCTGCCGTCTGTTCGGGGTCACGGCGGGCGCATTTGATGGCGTCACGCGCGAGTTTCTCGAATACGTTCATCCGGATGACCGCGAGCGCGTGCGACAAGCCACCGATGGCATGGTCGAAATCCGTCAAGCGGTCGAGCTCGAATACCGCATCTGCCGACCAGATGGCGCGGAGTGCGTGCTGTTCTCGCGCTGCGATGTGGTGCGCGCCGACGATGGCACGGCCCTGCGCGTAGCCGGCGTGGTGATGGATGTCACCGCAGCACGACGCACCGCCTTCGCATTGAATGAGAGCGAACAGCGCTACCAGTCGCTGTTTTCGCAGAATCCCGATGCCGTCTATTCGCTGGACCTCGACGGAAATTTCCTGAGCGTCAACCCGGTATTTTCACGCCTCACCGGATACAGCGAGGACGAGATCCGCGCGCTCGGCGGGCGGCAGCTCGTCGCTGAATCGTCCACCACGCTGATCGGCACCCAATTCATCCGGGCGACCCGCGGCGAGGCGGTCAGCTATGAAGTCGAATGCCTCGCCCGGGATGGTCGCCGGTTCCAGGCGCTGATCACCAACGTGCCGATCGTGGTCGATGGACAGATCACCGGTGTCTACGGCATTGCCAAGGACATCACCCAGCGCAAGCACGCCGAGGATCGCCTGCGGGCGACCCAGGAACGCATGCGACTGGCCAGCCAGATGGCCCGCCTCGGCAGTTGGGAGATCGACGTGCAGGGCGATCGCGTCAGCTGGTCGGAGGAAGTATGCGCGATCTTCGGGCTGCCACCCGGAACCATGCCGCGCCGGGGCGATGGACTGCGCCACTACGCGCCGGAATACCGCGCGCGCGCCCATGCCCTGTTCGACGCCTGCGCACGCGATGGCACGCCATTTGACGAGGAACTGCAGATCATCGCCGCGCAGGAACGCCGGGTATGGGTACGCAGCATCGGGCAGGCGGTACGCGACGAGAGCGGTGCGGTAGTGCGAGTGCAGGGCGTGCTGCAGGACATCAGCGAACGCAAGCAGGCCGATGCCGAGATGCTCCATCTGGAAAAGCAGCTCACCGCGACTCTCGAAAGCATGACCGACGGCTTCGTGATGCTCGATCATGTGGGTCACTTCATCTACCTCAATGCCGAAGCGGAGCGGGTGTTGCAGACCCGCCATGGCCGGGTAATCGGCAAGCTGATCTGGCATGAATTCGAGCTGGTTGCGGGGAGCAACTTCGAGCGCCAGTTTCACGTGGTGCTGGCCGAACAGCGCACGGTGGCGTTCGAGGAATTCTATGCGCCGCTGGGTATCTGGCTGGACCTGCGGTTTTATCCGACCAGCGACGGTGTCGCGATCTATTTCCGCGATGTCAGCGAACGCAAGCTCGCTGCCCGACAGCTCACCCGCAGCCATCGCGCGCTGGACATGCTCAACGGCTGCAACGAGGCCCTGATCCGGGTCAAGGATGAGCGCGAGCTGCTCGACCAGATCTGCCGCATCGTGGTGGAGCGCGGCGACTACAAGGGTGCCTGGGTCGGTTTCGCCCACCACGATGCCACGCGCAGCATCAGCTGCGAGGCACTGGCCGGCGACGAAGCGTTTGCCGGTTACGTGGCGGGCCTCCAGCTGAGCTGGGACGAAACCTCGGCAACGGGACGGGGGCCCGCCGGACACACCATCCGCAGCGGCATGCTCACATCCGTCGAAGATGTGGCCGAACATCCGGGCTTCGCTCCGTGGCAGGCGGCGGCGCTGGCCTGCGGCTACAGCAGTGGCGTTTGTCTGCCGCTGCGCCATGACGGCCACACCTTCGGCCTGGTCGCGATATACGCCGAGCGCAAGCAAGCGATGGCCAGCGAGGAAACCGGTCTGCTGCAGAAACTGGCCGACGACCTCGCGTTCGGCATCCACTACCTGCGTGCGCAAGTCGAACAACAGCGCATCCAGGCAGCCGTGGCGAAGGTGGCCAGCGGCGTCACCGCGCGCCGCGGCGACGATTTTTTCCAGCATCTGGCGCTGTGCATGGCCGAGGCCCTCGGCGCCCAGGCTGGCTTCATTGCCCGCCTGTTGCCGGGTGATCCGCCGACGGCACGCACCATCGCGGTCGCGACCGGCGGTCATGCGGCCGACAATTTCGAGTACACACTGCATGGCCGTCCATGCATGCGCATGATCGAGGCCGATGAATGCGTCATCGTCAACACGTCTGCCGCGGAATTTCCGGATCTCGGCATCAGCCTCGGCTTTGACGTGCAGGCCTATGTGGGGCGGCGCCTGGACAACCTCGCGGGCGAGCCGATCGGACTGCTGGTGGTGCTCTATCGCGCACCGATCCGCGACTCGGCGTTCATCACCTCCACGCTGCAGATCTTCGCGGCGCGCGCCTGCGCCGAGCTGGAACGCGAGGCCACCGACGCCCGCATCCGCGCCCAGGCATCGCTGCTGGACAAGGCACAGGACGCCATCATCGTGCGTCGCCTCGACGATGGCGTCGAATACTGGAACAAGAGCGCCGAACGCCTGTATGGATGGACAGCCGACGAGGTCGCGCATTGCCCGCTGCCCACGCTGCTGTTTGACGAGGAGACGAAAGCAGCCTATGACGCCGCGGTCGAGCACACGCGGCAGCATGGCGAATGGCATGGTGAACTCGTGCAACGCCACAAGAACGGCAGCAAGTTGATCGTGGAAGGGCGCTGGACGCTGGTGAATGACGCCGCCGGCCGGCCCTTCTCGATCCTGGCCATCAACACCGACATCACTTCGCGCAAGGCCGCCGAACACAAGATCCAGCACCTCGCCTTCTACGATCCGCTCACCGGCCTGCCCAATCGCCAGCTGCTGCTCGATCGGCTGCACCAGGCATTGAGCTCGCACACCCGCAGCGGAAACCATGGCGCCCTGCTGTTCATTGACCTGGACAACTTCAAGGCGCTCAACGACACGCTCGGGCATGCCAAGGGAGACCAGTTGCTGATCGAGGTGGCGCATCGACTGTGCAGCCTGATCCGCGACAACGATACGGTGGCGCGGCTGGGTGGCGATGAATTCGTGGTGATGCTGGAGGGCCTCAGCGACAACCTCGCCAAGGCCGCGGTCCAGACCAAGTCCATCGCTGAAACCCTGCTTGCCGCGCTCAGCCTCAGCTACGAGCTGGACAACCTCAGCCATCACGGCTCGGCCAGCATCGGCGTCACGCTGTTCAAAGACGCCAGCCAAGGCACCGACGAACTGCTCAAGCGCGCCGACATGGCGATGTACCAGGCCAAGGCCGCCGGCCGCGACACGGTGTGCTTCTTCGATCCGGAAATGCAGGCGACCGTGAATGCCCGCGCCGCGCTGGAGGCGGATCTGCGCGAAGGACTGCAACTGCAGCAGTTCGAGTTGTTCTATCAGGCCCAGGTGGATCAGTCCGGCCAGCCCACCGGTGCCGAGGCATTGCTGCGCTGGAACCACCCGCGTCGTGGGATGGTGTTTCCGGATGCCTTCATTCCGCTGGCGGAGGAAACCCGACTGATCCTGCCGCTGGGCCAGTGGGTACTGGAAACCGCCTGCAACCAGCTCACCCTCTGGTCGAAAGTGCCGGCCACGGCCGGACTCGAGATGTCGGTCAACGTCAGCGCGCGCCAGTTCCACCATCGCGATTTCGTGCAGCAAGTGATCGACACCCTGGTCCGCAGCGGGGCGAATCCGGCGCGGCTCAAACTGGAGCTGACCGAGAGCCTGCTGCTGATCGATGCCGAGGACGTGATCGAGAAAATGACCGCGCTCAAGAACTATGGCGTCGGCTTCTCGCTTGATGACTTCGGCACCGGCTATTCATCGCTGTCCTACCTGAAGCGGCTGCCGCTGGATCAGCTGAAGATCGACCGCTCATTTGTCAACGATGTGCTGACCGATCCGAATGATGCGGTGATCGTGCGCACGATCGTCGCGCTTGGCCAGAGCCTTGGCCTTTCGGTGCTGGCCGAAGGGGTGGAAACCGAGGGGCA
>JAJXTX010000142.1 GCA_021783385.1 Pseudomonadota bacterium | reverse complement strand
GGCGACGTGGATTTGCTGGTGGAACTCGACACGCCGGTGGATTGCCCCGCGTGGGCGGCGGCAGGGTTATCCAGCCGCGTCAGTCGCTTGATGGAGGGGCGTCGCGTCGATGTCGTGATGCTCGCCCCCAACCTCATGCGCTTGCCTATTCATGATGTGGCGCTGCGTGACGGAGTGCTGCTGTGAATCTGCCTGGCGGTCTGGAACGCCTGCGATTCCTGGTGAAAATCGTGCAACGTGAGTCGTCGCATCTGCGCGCCACCGACGAGCGGTTATTCGCCTCGCCGCTGGCGCCGGAGCGCTTGCAGTCGATGGATACCGATCATGCCAAGGCAGAGCAGCTGGATGCATTCGTGGCACGCTTTGCGCGCCTGCACGACACCGTGCGCGACAAGTTCGTGCCGAAGCTCCTGCGGGAATTGCAGGAACCCGTCGGGGCAGTCATCGACAACCTTGATCGTGCCGAGCGTCTGGGCTGGCTCGTTTCAATCGATGGATGGATAGATCGAACCGTGTCGCTTGCTGCATGTCCGCGCGTGAGGTTCTGGATGCGCTGTACTTATTCATGAACCAGCCTGCATCACGCCCGGGTCTGCTTTTGGTTACTCGTAATTTTCCGCCTCTCTGGGGCGGAATGGAGCGACTGAACTGGCACATTGCTGATGAGCTTACGCATGCCTACGTGGTGACGGTGATCGGTCCCACGGGCGCGGCCGCGCGGGCTCCTGCGGGCGTCACGGTTATTGAAGTGCCGCTGCGTCCGTTGTGGCGATTCCTGCTGTTGGCGACATGGCGCGCGCTACGCGCGGCGCGGCGTTCGCGTCCGGCCGTGGTTCTCGCCGGCAGCGGACTTACCGCCCCGATGGCGTGGCTGGCTGCGCGGTTCAGTGGCGCGGGAGCTGCAGCTTATGTGCACGGACTGGACCTGACCGTGCCGCATACGGCGTACCGCGTGCTATGGCGCCCTGCGCTACGCCGCATGGACTGCATAATCGCCAATAGCAGCGCCACCGCCGGATTGGCGCGGGACATTGGCATTGCACAGGCTCGTCTGCATATCGTGCATCCAGGCGTCGAAATGCCTTCGCTCGATTCGACTGCGCGCGCGCGCTTCCGCGCCGCGCACGGCTTGGGCGAGCGACCCGTGCTGCTCTCGGTGGGACGCCTGACCGCGCGCAAGGGGCTGCGCGAGTTTGTTTCGGATGTACTGCCGCACATCGTGGCACAGCGTTCTGACGTGCAGTTGCTTGTCGTGGGTGATGCGCCTGTCGATGCGCTGTATGCGCAGGCACAGAGCCCAGCAAGCATTCAGGCAGCTGCGGATGCTGCGGGCGTGGGTCAGCATGTGCATTTCCTCGGAACCCGGTTCGGCGAAGAACTGGCCGACGCCTACGCCGCCTCCGATGTGCACGTGTTCCCCGTGCGTGAATTGCCCAATGACCCCGAGGGTTTTGGCATGGTGGCGGTGGAGGCTGCGGCGCACGGCCTGCCCACCGTGGCCTATGCCACTGGAGGCGTGGTCGATGCGGTGGGCGAGGGCATCAGTGGCCGCCTGGTTGCTCCGGGTGATGGCGCGGGTTTTGCGCGCGCCACGCTGGAGTGTTTGACTGAATCGTTTAATCTTGAGTCTGTGCTTGCATTTGCGGCGCAGTTCGCTTGGCCGCAATTTGGCGCGCGCGTGCTGCAAAACCTGTCCAGCCTGGATGCGGAGACGCCATGAGCGATGCCCGCCAGCCGCACGCCGTGCTCGATCTGCCCTCGCGCGGGACCAAGGGTCTGAAGATCGAGCACCTGCTCGGTCTGGCCGAACGCCGGCAACCCCTGCGTATGCTCGAAATCGGCACCGGCTCGGGCGGCATCGCGCACTACTTCGCCAGCCACCCGACCTTGCGGTGCGAAGTCACGGCGGTCGATGTCGTCGATCAGCGGCTGATCCGCGACGGCTACGATTTTCGCCTCGTTCACGACACCGCGCTGCCGTTCGCTGATGCAAGTTTTGACGTCGTGCTCAGCAACCACGTCATCGAACACGTCGGCGAGTGCCCGGCGCAGCTGGCGCACCTGCGCGAACTGCGCCGAGTGCTGGTGCCCGATGGCGTCGGCTACTTGGCTGTACCGAACCGCTGGATGCTGGTCGAGCCGCACTACCGGCTGGCATTTCTGAGTTGGCTTCCGCACTCGCTGCGCACGCCGTATCTGCGCCTGATGCGGCGCGGCGAACGCTACGACTGCGAGCCGCTCACCGTGTCGAGGCTCGAATCCCTGCTGGCCGAGGCGGGATTCGCCTGGCGCCATCTCGAAGTCGAGGCGCTGCGTGCGACGCTGGCCATCGAGGGCGCGCACGGGCCGGGCGCACGACTGGCCGGCTGGCTGCCCGATCGGGTGCTGGCGCTGGCGCGACGTGCCATCCCGACTCTGATTTGCCGAATCGAACGCCTGCCCCCATGAGCGAAGACAAGCCCTTCGACCCGGCTGTTGTCGCCACCGTCACGGTGACTTTCAACCCGGATATGGGCCTGCTGCGGGCCCAGCTCGACGCGCTGCCGCGCGCGAGCCTGAAGCTGGTGGTCGACAATGCGTCGCAAGCCGAAGTCCTGCAGGGCATTCAGGTCGTGGTGTCGCAGACACCCAACGCTCGGCTGCTGCGCAATGACGAAAATCTTGGGCTCGCTGCGGCCGTCAACCGAGGCGTGCTTGCGGTTCGCGATGCGGCATCGACTGCTCGCTTCGTCCTGTTGCTCGACCAGGACAGCGAGCCGGCTCCCGGCAGCGTCGCAGCCCTTGTGAGCGGTTTCGGCGCGCTGCAGGCACGCGGCGAGCGCGTCGGTTGTGTCGGCCCGACCCTGCTCGACGTCGCGACCGGCTTGTCGCATGGCTTTCATCAATGCACCCGCTCGCGTTGGAGGCGTGTCTACCCAGCGACAGGCGCCACAGCACCCGTGCCGTGTGCCAACCTCAACGGCAGCGGTACGCTGGTGCCCATCGACCTGTTCCGCGAACTTGGCGGATTGGAGGACGACTTGTTCATCGATCATGTGGACACCGAATGGGCCTTCCGCGTGCAGGCGCGCGGCTACCGTCTGTTTGGCATCCCGCAGGCGGTATTCCACCATCGCATGGGTGATAGCAGCAGCCGAATCTGGCTGTTCGGCTGGCGGGTGTGGCCGATGCGCTCCCCGCGCCGCCACTATTTTCTCTACCGGAATGCCGTGATCTTGATGCGCCGGCCATATGTGCCGCAGGTGTGGAAAGTGTGGGCTGTTGCCAAACTTGCCATGACAGCCTGCATGACCCTGGCGACCGGCCCGCAGCGGATCGCGCAGTTGCACAGCATGGCGTCAGGAGTGCGCGATGCCCATGCAAGGACAGTGGAGCCAAAAGCATGACGTCCACCAAACCGAACACCGGCTGGTCGCGAGGTGCGCTCGAACCAGTTGAACGTTGCCCGGCCTGCGGCAGTGCCGAGCGTGACCGGAGGCAATTCAGTCGACATGACGATGCCGGCGTCATGCCCGACATCTGGCACATGGTTCGCTGCAGTAGTTGCGAATCGCTCTTTCTGGATCCACGGCCCGATGCCGAGTCCCTGCCGCGTGCCTATCTCGACTACTACACTCACCAGGCCGAGCAAGTGGATATACCCGATGGAGGCGCGGGCGGGCTGCTCTGGGCGTTGATCCATGGCTATCTGAACTGGCGCTTTGGCATGCGGCGCACTCCGTCCAACAAACTCGGCGCCTTGGTGTTCTCTGCGATCGAGCCGCTGCGGTTGAAGCTCGACTATTTCGGCCGCCATCTCGCACGAGCACAATTTCCTCAGTCCGGCCGGTTGCTGGATGTGGGATGCGGGAATGGTGCCTTCCTGTTGCGGGCGCGCGAGATGGGCTGGGATGTCGCCGGCTGTGAGCCCGACGCGAAGGCCGTTGCTGCCTGCCGTGCGCAAGGGCTGGATGTGATCGAGGGCGATGTCTTCAGCTCGGCGCTCGATGACCAGCGTTTTGACGTCGTGACGATCAGCCATGTGCTTGAACACGTGACAGATCCACAAGCATTACTGAAACGCGCCGAAGCACTGATGTACCCTGGTGGGGTGCTGTGGGTTGCCCTACCGAATCCTCGCAGCCTCGGGTTGCGGATTTTCGGAGCAGCGTGGCGTGGGCTGCATGTTCCCTTTCATTTGTGTATTCCGAGCCAGAATCGGCTGATGCTCCTGATGCAGTCGACAGAATTCTGCTCAATCAAAATGATGCGGCGAGGCGCTCACAGCAGGCGTCTATGGTCGGACTCAGCCGCTATTGCGCGTCGCGAACGGATTGCCATTCCGCCACGCCCGTTAATGAGTTTCATGCGGGTGTTGACCGACTTCGTATCCACAGTCACCCCATGCTGGGCCGAGGAGACCGTGATGATCGCGCGCAAGCCCGAGGCGAGCGATGCAGGGTGAATGCGATGTCATCGGTTTGGTGCTGCACTTCCGCACGCCAGAGCGGACGCTGACCTGCCTGCGCTCGCTCGCAGACGAGGGCATCGACAAGGTGGTGCTCGTGGACAACTCAGAGGACGAAGGGCAGTCGATCAAGGCGATGCAGCCCGGTCTCGCGCGATTGGCTGACGCCGGATTGCGGGTCGAAGTGCTGCAGCCCGCGCGCAACCTGGGTTTTGCCGCTGGTGTCGGCCTGGGGCTCGAGCACGTGTCTCGAAGCTTGCGAGCATCAGTGCTGCTGATCAATTCGGATGCAACGCTGGAGCCTGGTGCGTTGACAGCCATGTGCGGTCTGCTGCCGCAGCATGGTTTGGTGGTGCCACGACTGGCGCGGCAATCCGGGCAGCCTGGAGTTTCAGCGTTTGCGTATTACCAGTGTTTGGACGCGCTGATTCTGCGTAGTCCGAAAATCGGGACGGTTACGCACCCGAGCGGCTGTTGTCTTCTGGTCTGCGCGGATCAGGTGCGTCCCGATCTGTTCGATACGGACTTTTTCTTTTATGGCGAGGACGTGATGTTGGGCTTCGATCTTGCCCGACGCGAGGTAAGCGTCGCCGAATGCAAGGAGGCCACGGTGATCCACGCGGGGTCGGTCAGTGCGAAGAATGGCTCGATGTTCTACGAGTACCACATGGTCCGTGGACACTGGCTGCTGGCGCGCAAGCTGGCCCGCAACGGATTCGAGCAAGCCCTGTTCGTGGTCGCACGATGCCTGACTTTGCCGCTGCGTGCGTGCGTGCGCAGCTTGCGCGGTCGCACGCTGACGCCCTGGCGTGGGTTGTTCGCCGCCACGGCGGACGTGCTGCGCGGTCGCTGCCGCAGCTTTACGCCACCGGCGGTGCGGTCGTAATCGAATCGTTCGAACGCCGCGAGGCGCTGATCAACAACCAGCCGAGCATGGCCATGCTCCACTCGCTGCAAGCCAGGGCGAGCGGCATGCCGGACAAGGCCCATCGCGGCGCAAGCAGCATCGCCGCAGCGGCCAGCACCGCCAGTCCGCCAAGCTCGAAGCCCACCCGCATCCACGGTTTGCCCAGCGCCATCAGGGCGCTGCCTGCGGCGATGCGCAGCGCCATGCCGGGCACCGCCAGGGTCAGCCAGCGTATCGTCTCGCCGATGGCCTGATAGCGCGTGCCGAACAGCAGGTCGAACAATGGCGCCGCGACCCACAGCAGGGCCGCCAGCAGCAGGCTGTAGCCGATCGCTGCGGCGAACACCCAGCGCAGCAGGCGGGCGCTGCGCGCGGGGTCGGCCTGGCCTTCGCGGAACAGGCGCGGCATGGCCGAGAGCATCAGCGCGATCACCGGCAGGGTCAGCGCGCCGATCACGCGTGCACTGGCGGCATAGACACCAGCGGCGGCCAGCGGCAGCAGCTTTAGCGCCAGCGTCTTGTCAAGCTCGGCCGGGCCGGTGGCGGTGAGATTGAGCACGGCATAACCGGCGGCATGGCGCAGTTCGGCCAGGCGCGGCAGCCGCCAGTCGCGCAGCGCGGGCCAAGCCTGGCGCAGGCTGAGCGTGGCGATGAGCAGCGCCAGCGCCGAAGCGCCGAGATAGCCCCAGGCGTAGTCGCGCAGCGGATCGACCGGGTGCAGCAGCCACACCGTTCCCGCGGCCAGCAGGCGCAGCGCCAGTGGCAGGGTGATCAGCAGTTGCGAGGTGGCGATGCGGCCGTGGCCCTGGTGCTCGACGCCCGGCAGGTTGAGCAGCGGCTGCAGGATCAGTTCGGCCAGGCCCAGTGCGATCAGTACGCTGATGCCGATGCCGGCTTCGCCCAGCAGCGTCGTTGCCAGCAGCAGATACAGCGCGAACAGCAGACTGCCGCAGATCAGCGTGGTGCTGAGTGCGAACGGGAGCACGCTGGCGCGGCGCTGAGGCTCGCGGGATACCTCGGCCAGCAGGACGATATGGGTGCCGAAGGTGGACAGCGTGCCCAGCATCACCGCCAGCGAGGCAACGCCGGCGAACGCACCGAAGTCGTGCGGGCCCAGCATGCGCGCGACCAGCAGCAGGGTGCCGGCCTGCACGAACAGCCGCAGACCCAGCACCATGCTGGTGCGCAGGGTGGCGCGGGCGATGGGGCCCTTCAGAGTAGTGCCCTCCGCTCGACATGGCCGTCCAAAGTCACAGGAAAATCCACGAAATCATGCAAGGAAAATCCATCACGTCGACCGATGTGATGCGTGTTGTGAGGGCTCGATGGAATCAGTCACTTGGAGGTGCTGATTCCTTTCAGGTGCTGTGGTCTTCATCGCAAGCCCGGCAGCTTGCGCAGCTCGGCGAGGCTGCTGTTGAGTCGGCCGCCGAAATTCAAGGTGGCCAGTTGCCGGATGGCCTTGTCGGCATCCAC
>JAJXTX010000141.1:4310-6876 GCA_021783385.1 Pseudomonadota bacterium | reverse complement strand
TGACGCATGATGCGACAGACGGTCGAACCACAGGCAGGCGAACGAACCCCGGCTTCGCGTGCACCTGATCGGCATGCAAATCCCGAATACCCTCAAGCCTCGATCAGGCCCCGATTCCTCAGCAGCGCCAGGATCTGCCGCGCCAGCACGACCGGCGCGGCAGCGGCGCCGTCGACGCGCAGCTCGGGCTGCACAGGCACTTCGTAGGGGTCGCTGATGCCGGTGAACTCCTTGATCTTGCCGGCGCGGGCCAGCGCATACAGGCCCTTGCGGTCGCGCGCCTCGCACACCTCGAGCGCGGTGTCGACGTGGATCTCGATGAAGTCGCCGTGCGCCTCGACCAGCGCCCGCGCCTCGGCGCGCGCGTCCGCATACGGCGCGATCGGCGCGCACACCGCGATGCCGCCGTGGCGCACGATCTCGCTGGCGACGTAGCCGATGCGGGTGACGTTGGCGGCGCGGTCCTCGCGCGAAAAGCCCAGCCCGCGCGACAGGTGCTTGCGCACCTCGTCGCCGTCCAGCACGGTGACCGGCCGGCTGGCGTGTTCGAGCAGCTGCGCGATCAGCGCCTGGGCGATGGTCGACTTGCCCGAGCCGGACAGCCCGGTGAAGAACAGCGCGAAGCCGCGCGGCGCGCGCAGCGGGTGCCGCTCGCGCAGGATCTGCACCACCTCGGGGAAGCTGAACCACGCGGGGATCTCGCTGCCTTCGTGCAGGTGCCGGCGCAGCTGGGTACCGGAGATGTCGCGCACCTCGTCGGCGGCAGTCACCTCGGTCGACGGCAGGTAGGCGTCGCGGTTGGCCGCATAGACCATCGCCGGAAACGGCACGATGGTGATGCCCAGCTCGGCCTGATGCTGTTGCAGCAGCTGCTGCGCGTCGAACGGGTCGTAGAACGGCCGACCATGGGAATCGTTGCCGGGACCGGCATGGTCGCGCCCCACGATGAAATGGCTGGCACCGTAGTTCTGCCGGATGATCGCGTGCCACAGCGCCTCGCGCGGGCCGCCCATGCGCATTGCCAGCGGCAGCAGCGACAGCGTGGCGCTGCCGGCCGGGTACTGCGGCAGCAGCGCGCGGTAGCAGCGCACGCGGGTGTAGTGGTCGACGTCACCGGGCCGGGTGCGCCCCACCACCGGCTGGATCAGCAGCCGCGCATCGACCTGCTGCGCCGCGCGCAGGGTGAGCTCGCGGTGCGCGCGATGCATCGGGTTGCGCGTCTGGAACGCCACGACACGGCTCCAGCCCTGCTCGGCGAACCACGCGCGCAACTGCTGCGGCGAATCGCGCAGCTCGGTGAAGTCGTAATGCGCTGGCGGCTGGATGCCGCGCACGCGGCCGCCCAGGTACACCGGCCGCGTGTGGTCGAGCAGCTCGGCCACGCCGGGATGGGCGCGATCACTGCTGCCGAACACCTGCCTCGCCTCGTGCAGCAGGTCGGGCCAGTAGATGTCCGCCACCTCCAGCACCGCCAGCGGCACGCCCTGGCTGTCGCGCAAGGCCACTTCGCTGCCGGGCTGGAGCGTGGCGGCGAACGCCTCGGTCACATCCAGCGTGATTGGCATCGGCCACAGCGTGCCGTCGGCGAGGCGCAGCTGCGCCAGCACGCTGTCGTAATCGCACCGGCCCAGGAAACCCTCCAGCGGCGAGAACGCACCGTTCAGCAGCAGCTCCAGGTCGCACAGCTGGCGCGCGCCGAGATCCACGCCCGGCAGGCTGGCGCTGCGCTGTTTCAGCGCCTGCGCCTGGGCCTCGGGCAGGTAGAGATCCTTCAGCACGCCGCCGTGAGGTGCGATGAGTGTGTCGTGAAGTGCGGGAGCGAGGGCGCTGCGGGTCATGTCGGGTATCCGGAAGGTTCGGGGAAATCACCGCCGGCTGGCGATGCATGAAGAGGGTCAGGCCAGGCCGTGCAGTCCGCACTCGCGCTTGAGGCCGAAAAAGCGCGTGTCCTCGGCGTCCATGCCGGGCTCCCAGCGGCGGGTGGTGTGGGTGTCGCCGATCGAGACGTAGCCCTGCTGCCACAGCGGGTGGTACGGCAGGTCGTGGCGCTGCAGGTAGTAGCCCACGTCGCGATCGCTCCAGTCGGCGATCGGGTGGCACTTCCAGCGGCCGTCGAGCCACTGCACGAAGTCGATCGCCCCGCGGCTGCGCGCCTGACTGCGGCGCAGACCGGCAAACCAGCTGCGCACGCCGAGTTCGGCCAGCGCGCGCTGCATCGGCTCCAGCTTGCGCATGCGGTTGTAGCGGTCGAGTCCCTCGATGCCCTGTTCCCACAGCCGGCCATGGCGCGCCTCGGCCCAGGCGCGACCGAGCTGCGGCCGGTACACCTTGAGGTTGAGCGCCAGCTGCTCGCTCAGCGCGTCGACGAACTGGTAGGTCTCGGGAAACAGGTAGCCGGTGTCGATCAGGATCACCGGCAGCTGCGGCTGCTCGCGCGTCAGCAGATGCAGCGAGACCGCCGCCTGCGCCCCGAAGCTGGACGACAGTGCGTGCGTGCCGGGCAGCTGGCGCAGCGCCCAGCGCACGCGCTGCTCGGCGCTGCGCCCGGCCAGCCACGCGTTGAGGC
>JAJXTX010000141.1:0-4210 GCA_021783385.1 Pseudomonadota bacterium | reverse complement strand
GCCCACGTCGGCGAGCCGGCCCGACTCGATCTGCAGGGTCAGATGCCAGCGGCCGTCGTGGCCCTCGACCCAGCCGTAGCGGTCGCCGTTGTGCTCGAACGCGAACGCGCGCTCGGGTTGCAGCGCAAAGCCCAGGCGCGACTCGAGCTCGGCCTTGAACGCATCGAGGCCGCGATGATCGAGCGTGTATTTCAGGCGCGCATGCTTGCGCACGCCGCGGTTGCCCCAGTCGCGCTGCACACCGATGATGGCTTCGGTGACCGCGATCAGCTGCTCCGGCGTCGCGAAGCCGATCACACTGGCCAGCCGCGGATAGGTGGTCGGGTCGCCATGACTGGCGCCCATGCCGCCGCCGATCGCCACGTTGAACCCGAGCAGCTCGCCGCGCTCGATGATCGCGATCAGGCCCAGATCCTGCGCGAACACGTCGATGTCGTTGAGCGGCGGGATCGCCAGCCCGATCTTGAACTTGCGCGGCAGGTAGGTGGGGCCGTACAGCGGCTCGGCCTCCTGCGCGGCCTGTTCGTCGCCGAGCTTTTCGCCGTCCAGCCAGATCTCGTGGTAGGCCCGCGTCTGCGGCTCCAGGTGCGTGGACAACTTCGCCGCCCAATCCAGGGTGATCGCATGCGCGGGCGACTCGATCGGGTTGGCCGTGCTCACCACCGTGCGCACCACGTCGCCGCAGGCGGCGATGGTGGTGGCCAGCGCATGATGGATCGCGGCGATGGTGGGCTTCAGCCGGCGCTTGATGATGCCGTGCCACTGGAAGGTCTGCCGCGTGGTGATGCGCAGCGTGCCGTTGGCGTACTCGCGCGCCAGCCGGTCGAACTCCAGCCACTGCGACGGCGTCACCACGCCGCCAGGCAGGCGCGCGCGCAGCATGAACGAGTACGCCGGCTCCAGCTTCTGCAGGCGGCGCTCGTCGCGCAGATCGCGGTGATCCTGCAGGTAGCTGCCGTGGAATTTCAGCAGCTTGTTGTCGTCGTCGCTGATCGCGCCGGTGAGCGGATCGGCCAGGCCTTCGACGATGCTGCCGCGAAGCAGCCGGCTGGCGGCCTTGGCGCGCTCGAAATCGGTAAGTGGAGTGGTCATGTCAGTACACGTCGCGGGCGTAGCGGCCCTGCTGCAGAAGTTCGGCCAGCCAGGCGGCGGCCGCGTCGGGGGACAGGCCACCGTGGGTGGCGATCAGCTCGATCAGCGCGGCGTGGACGTCCTTCGCCATGTGCGCGGAGTCGCCGCAGACGTACAGGTGCGCGCCGCCCTGCAGCCAGGCGTAGACCTCGGCGCCGCGCTCGCGCAGGCGATCCTGCACGTAGACCCTGGGTGCATCGCCATCGCGCGAGAACGCCAGGTCGAGACGCTGCAGCGCGCCGCTTTTCAGCGCCGCCTGCCACTCCACCTGGTAGAGGAAATCCTGTGCCGCATGGCGGTTGCCGAAGAACAGCCAGTTGCGCCCGCTGGCGGCGGTTTCGTGGCGCTCCTGCACGAACGCGCGGAACGGCGCCACGCCGGTGCCGGGACCGATCATGATGACGTCGCGCGCGCCGTCCGCGGGCAGCCGGAACCGCTCGTTCGGCTCGATGAACACGCGCACCGCAGCGTCCTCTGCCAGCCCGGCCAGGAATGACGAGGCCGCGCCCCAGTGCGTGCTGCCGTGCGCTTCGTACTCGACCACCGCCACGGTCAGGTGCACTTCCTCGCCGACCGCCTTCGGGCTGGAGGCGATCGAGTACAGCCGCGGAGTCAGCGGGCGCAGCGCGGCGACCAGCGCGGGCGCTTCCCAGCGCGCGGGATGGCGGCGCAGCAGGTCGATCGGCTGATCGACGGCGAGCAGCTGCGCCAGTGCCACCGCCTGTTCCGGCGCAAGCACGCGTTGCAAGGCTTCACTCCCGCTGATGCCCGCCAGTGCCGCGATGAAGGAGCGGTTGAGCCGGGTCAGCTCGCGCTCGCCCGCCAGCCACTCCGACAGCGGCAGCGTGCGGCCCTGGTGCGTCACCATCTGGCCGCCATCGAGCCGCAGCGTGTCCAGCCACTGCGTCACCAGCGCCGCCGGATTGCGCGGCCACACGCCCAGCGCATCGCCGGCTTCGTAGCGCAGGCCGGAACCTTGCAGCGACAGTTCCAGATGGCGCACGTCGCGCGCGCTGTCGCGCGCCACGATGCGCTGGTTGGCCAGCACGGTGGCGGCGAACGGACGCTCGCGCGAATGCACGGCCACGTTCGTCACCGCATGCAGCGCGGTGACGCGCGCTGGCGGCGGCGTGGTTTTCAGCAGCTCCTGCACCTGCTGCAGCGCACGCTCGGTCCACGGCGCGGCCACCGGCTCGATATCCACATCGGCCTCGCCCAGCGGCGCGAAGCGGCTGGCGCCGAGCTCGGCGAGGCGCGCATCGAGCTGGCGGCCGATCGCGCAGAACTGCGGGTAGCTGGAGTCGCCCAGGCCGAGCACGGCGAAGCGCAGCGCCGGCAGTTGCGGTGCCCGCTTGCCGGCGATGAACTCGACCAGGCCGCGCGCATCGTCCGGCGGCTCGCCCTCGCCCTGGGTGCTGATCACCAGCACCAGGGTGCGCTCCTGCGCCAGCTCGCGCTGTGGATAGGCGCCCGCACGCAGCAGCCGCACCGGCACGCCGGCCGCCTCGCTGCGTTCGGCCAGTTGTTCGGCGAGGCGGCGCGCGTTGCCGGTCTGGCTGCCATAGACGATGGTCAGGCGATCCGCCAGCGCGCGCCCCGCTGCCGCCGCGACCAGCGGCGCGCCCTGCTGCCGCTGCGCCGCCAGTGCCGCGCTCCAGGCCGCAACCCAGTACAACTCGGCCGGAGCCAGCCCCTCGGTCAGCCGCTGCAGCAGCGCGGTCCGTTCGGGACTCAGCGGCAACGCCGGCAACTCGGAATGTGCGACTGCGTTCACGCCATCGTCCTTTTGGACGTCCATACGTCCAGATGTCCAAAGCTTGGACACTGCCGGCCGGCAGTGGAAAGGATGTGTCGGCATTTACATATGCCGAGGCTTTATTTCCGGCCTGTGCGGGGGCTGCCGATACTCGGACCGCTCCTGTCGGACCCATCCTGCCGGCGAACCCATGTTCCTCCCCGATGCTGCCCTCTCCGAATTCCTCACCTTTGCCGCCGTGGGCGCGCTGGCCCAGCTGGTGGACGGCGCACTGGGCATGGCCTACGGCGTGGCGTCGGCCGCGATGCTGCTGGGGCTGGGGCTGCCGCCGGCGGTGGCCAGCGCGAGCGTGCATTACGCAGAGACCTTCACCTGCGGCGCGTCGGGCCTGAGCCACCTGTGCGCCGGCAACGTGCGCCGCCGGCTGCTGTGGCGCCTGGCGATTCCCGGCGTGCTCGGGGCGGTACTCGGGGCGGCCGTGGTCAGCCACCTGCCGGCAGCGTGGATGCGGCTGGCGCTGACGCCCTACCTGCTGCTGATGGGCGTGATGCTGCTGCGGCGTGGCCTGCGCGGTGGTCATCCGGCCAGTGCTGTGGCACCCCGCGGTGTGCGCCCGCTGGGGTTGCTGGCCGGCTTCGCCGATGCGATCGCCGGCGGCGGCTGGAGCGCGCTGACGGTGACCACCCTGGTGGCGCGCGGCGCCGAGCCGCGTACGGTGATCGGCACCGTGCACCTGGCCAAATGCATGGTCAGCGCCGCCGCCAGCGTGAGCTTTCTGCTGCAGCTGGGCACGGCTCACGGCGCCGCCGTGCCCGGGCTGATCGCCGGCGGCATGCTGGCCGCGCCGTTCGGCGCGCTGCTGGCACGGCGTCTGCCGGCACGCGCCGCCGTCCTGCTGGCTGCGACCGCCGTGCTGACGCTGGGCCTGCACAACGGGCTGGGCGCGCTGCGCTGAATCGCCGTCGCCCATGCCCGCGGCTACAATCGGGCGATGAACCAACCCTCCGCAGCGTTTCCGATCGAAGTCCGCGGCTCCGCCCGGCACCCCCTCGGCATGAGCCCCGCGCAGTTCCTGCGCAACTACTGGCAGAAGCGGCCGCTGCTGATCCGCCGGGCGTTCGCCGATTTCGAGCCGCCGCTGCAGCCGGACGATCTGGCCGGGCTGGCCTGCGAGGACGGCGTGCTGGCGCGGCTGATCGTGCACGACGAAAAGCGCGATCGATGGAGTGTGCGCAACGGCCCGCTGCAGGAATCGGATTTTGCCGGCACGCCGGACCGCGGCTGGACGCTGCTGGTGCAGGATGCGGACAAGTGGGACAGCGA
>JAJXTX010000140.1:5643-6884 GCA_021783385.1 Pseudomonadota bacterium | reverse complement strand
TGCCGTTCGCGCAGGGCCACGGCGCCCAGCCGCGTGGCCAGCTGCAGCTGCAGCTGCTGGCGCAGGGCGTGAATACGTTGCGGATCGACCGCGGTCTCGCGCTCGGCCAGCTCCACTTCGCCCGGTGGCATCAGCAGATCGGCGAGCAGCGCGTCGTCGATGCCGTTGCTGTCGAACAGCGTCGCCAGCGTGTCGCACCAGGCCTGAAGGGCGTCGGTGGCCGCACCGTCGCGCAGGTTTTCGTAGGCGCGCACGGCCAGCTGCTGGCCAGCCTCCCAGCGATTGAAGCCGTCGACATCGTGACCCAGCAGCAGGGCCAGCTCGACCGGCGTGTAATCGCATTCCAGGATCACCGGTGCGGAAAATCCGCGCAGCAATGACGGTACCGGCGCCGCGTCGATGCTGCCGAACACGAAGCGCTGCTCCGGCTGGCTCAGCACCACCACCGTTTCGTGCGCCGGTTCGGCCGTCCGGCCGTCCATATGCAATGGCAGCAGCGCGCCGCTGCGCGAAAACAGCGCCAGCTTCACCGGGATCGGCAGCGGCGGGCGATGCTCCGCGGCGGCGCCGGGCGGCAGGTGCTGGCTCAGCGTGAGCGTGTACTCGCGGCGGGCCGCGTCGTACGCGCCGCGCGCGCGCACACGCGGCGTGCCGGCCTGCGCGTACCAGGCGAGGTAGGGCGTCAGGTCGATGCCGTTGGCCTCGCCCAGCGCGGCGATGAAATCCTCCAGCGCGGCGGCGCGGCCATCGTTGCGTGCGAAGTAGTGGTCCATGCCGCGCCGAAAGCCGTCCTGGCCCAGCCGCCCGGCCAGCATGCGCACCAGCTCGGCGCCTTTCTCGTACACCGTGGCGGTGTAGAAATTGTTGATCTCGCTGTACTGCGCGGGACGCACCGGATGCGCCAGCGGACCGGCATCCTCGGGGAACTGGGCGCGGCGCAGCAGCGCCACGTCCTCGATCCGTTTCAGCGGCGCCGAGTTCATGTCGGCCGAGAACTGCTGCTCGCGGAACACTGTCAGCCCTTCCTTCAGCGACAGCTGGAACCAGTCGCGGCAGGTCACCCGGTTGCCGCTCCAGTTGTGGAAATACTCGTGCGCGACCACCGCCTCGACGTGCCGGTACTCGTCGTCGGTGGTGGAGTCCGGATCGGCCAGCAGGCATTTCGCGTTGAAGATGTTGAGGCCCTTGTTCTCCATCGCGCCCATGTTGAAGTCGTGGGTGGCGACGACATGGAACACGTC
>JAJXTX010000140.1:2184-5543 GCA_021783385.1 Pseudomonadota bacterium | reverse complement strand
GCCGGTACTCGTCGTCGGTGGTGGAGTCCGGATCGGCCAGCAGGCATTTCGCGTTGAAGATGTTGAGGCCCTTGTTCTCCATCGCGCCCATGTTGAAGTCGTGGGTGGCGACGACATGGAACACGTCCAGGTCGTAGTTGCGGCCGTAGGCCTGCTCGTCCCAGCGCATCGAGCGTTCCAGTGCGTCCATCGCGTAGCCGCAGCGTTCGATCGCGTCGGCCTCGGCCCAGATATTGAGTACCACGGCGCGACCGTCGGCGGTCACGTAGTCGCGGCTCAGCCGCTGCAGCCGCCCGGCGACCAGCGCGAACAGGTAGCTGGGTTTCGGATGCGGATCGACGAAGCGTGCCCAGTGGCGGCCGTCCGCCAGCTCGCCGCTGCCATCGGGATTGCCGCCGGCCAGCAGCACCGGAAAACGCGCGCGCTCGGCACGCAGGGTGACGCTGTAGCGCGACTGCACGTCGGGCCGGTCGGGGAAAAACGTGATGTGGCGGAAGCCCTCGGCCTCGCACTGGGTCAGCAGAAAGCCGGCCTCGCGCGAGCCGGACAGGTACAGACCTTCCAGCGCGGTGTTGACTGCCGGGTGCAGGCGCACGCGGGTTTCCAGCACGCTGCCGTCGCGTGCGCCGTCCACTTCGAGCACGTTCTCGGTGTAGCGGTAGGCGCCGGCGGACAAGGCCTGGCCATCCAGCACGATCGACAGCAGTTCGAGGTTTTCGCCATCCAGCCGCAGCGGCAGCGCCTGCGCGGGATCGCGGCGCAGCAGCAGCCGCGCGGACAGTTCGGTGGTGTCGATGCCGAGGTCGAAATCCAGCTCGACCGTCTCGACCCGCCAGGCGGGCGCGCGATAGTCACTGAGGCGTATCAGCGCGGGGGGCTGCTGTCGAAGTGCGTTCATGCGGATAACGTGGGATGGGGACCCGTCAGGCTAACATGCAGCCTCTAAACGACAGGAAAACCCTCCGGAGAAACGATGCGTCGATATGCCGCTGAACCCGCCGCCCTGGACGATCAGGCGATCGTGGTGCTGACCGATCAGCACGACGGCCGGCGCCTGCGCATCGCCTGTCACGGCGCGGCCCTGCTGAGCTTCGAGGTGCCTGCGGCGGGCGGCGTGCGTGATCTCGCCGACGGCTATCGCGACGCAGCGGAAATCAGCGCCCGGCCGGGCTCGCGCTTCGCCATCATGGTGCCGTTCGGCGGCCGCATCGCCGATGCGCGCTACGCCTTCGACGGCCAGCCGCAGGATCTGCAGCCCGGCGTGGTCGGCGCCGCGCGCGCCAGCCGGCATGGCTTCGTACGCGACGCGGCCTTCGCGGTGGCCGCGCTGAGCGCGGACGACCAGCGCGCCCAGGTGACCCTCACCAGCGCGGCGATCCGGCCGCAGCCGGGTTATCCGCATGCCATCGATCTCGCCATCAGTTTCACGCTCGATGCCGGCGGCCTCACGCTGGAGGCGCGCATGCGCAACGTCGGCGCCAGCGCGGCGCCGTGCTTCTTCGGCTGGCATCCGTACTTCCGGCTGGCGGCCGACGCGGCGGTGGACGGCTGGCAGTTGCAGATTCCCGCGCAGACGCTGATCCGCACCGATGCCGAACTGATCGCGCTGCCCGGCGTGGCGGCGTATGTGCCGCTGGACGACGCGCCCGCGCTGGATTTCCGCGTGCCGCGCCGGATCGGTGCCAGCGTGCTCGATCACGAATACACCGACCTGCAGGCCGAGCCGGACGGACGCATCCGCACCCGCCTGCGCGATCCGGCCAGCGGGCTGGCCATCGCGGTATGGCAGGAGCGCGGCGTGATGCACGCATTCACCGCCGACACGGTGAGCCGCGACCGCCGCTGCGCGGTGGCGCTGGAGCCGATGGAGTGCATGGCCGACGCCTTCAACCGCGTTGAATGGGCCGCGGCGGTGCGCCTGCTGCCCGGCGCCGAGCGCAGCTTCCGCTGCGGCGTGGAGGTCGAATCCGCATGAGCACGCAAGCTGCGGTGGCGTTGCCCGATATTGCCCAGATCCGCGACGCCGCGGCGCGCATCGCGCCGCATGCGTGGGTGACGCCGGTGCTGCGCAGCGCGGCGCTGGACGCGCTGAGCGGCGCCGCGCTGCATTTCAAATGCGAGAACCTGCAGCGCGGCGGCGCGTTCAAGTTTCGCGGCGCCTGCAATGCGGTGTGGGCGCTCAGCGAGGAAGAAGCCGCGCACGGCGTGGTCACGCATTCCTCCGGCAACCACGGCAGCGCGCTGGCGCTGGCCGCCGCCGCCCGCGGCATCGCCGCGCACGTGGTGGTGCCGCAGGGCGCGGTGCGCGCCAAGCTGCAGGCGATCGAGCGCGCCGGAGCGATCCTGCATCGCTGCGCGCCGACGCAGGCCGCGCGCGAGGCGATGGTGGACGAGGTGCAGCGCGCCACCGGCGCAGTGCTGGTGCATCCGTATGCCGACACCCGGGTGGTGGCCGGGCAGGCCACCGTGGCGCTGGAGCTGCTGCAGCAGGTGCCGGGGCTGGATGCGCTGATCACGCCGGTCGGCGGCGGCGGCCTGGCCAGCGGCGTAGCGATCGCGGCGCATGCGCTCAACCCCGCGCTGGCGCTGTTCGGCGCCGAGCCGCAGGGTGCCGACGATGCCGCGCAGTCGCTGGCGCGCGGCGTCCGCGTCACCACGGTGGTGCCGGACACCCTCTGCGACGGCCTGCGGGCGCTGGTCGGCGAGCCCAACCTCGAGGCCCTGCGCCGCCATCGGGTCGACGTGATCACCGTCAGCGACGCGCAGACGATCGCCGCGATGCAGCTGCTGTGGTCCGAGCTGAAGGTGGTGGTGGAGGTGTCCAGCGCCACCGTGCTGGCGGCGATCCTGCAGCAGCCCGAGCGCTTCGCCGGGCGTCGGGTCGGCGTGGTGCTGAGCGGCGGCAACGTCGATCTGCAGGCGCTGCCCTGGCCGCACGCGGAGTAGCAACTATCCCGGCGCGCCTTCCACCGCGACGCTGCCGCGCGCTTGCTCCGGCTGCGCCTGCGCCTTCGCGCGCGGCGCATGGCCGAACGCATGCAGGTCCAGCTGGCTGATCGGGATCGGCGTGTAATCCGCGGCGAAGGCCACCTCACCCGGTATCCAGCCGGCCTTGCGCCGCACCGCGCCGAGGAAGCGCTTGGTCGAGACCCAGTGCAGACCGAGCAGGCTGTAGTTGTTGTCGGCATCCACGATCGGATCGCCCACGCCGGTGGGCCGCGGCGCGATGCCATACAGCGCGGTGCCGAACAGCACGTCCCAGATCGAGAACACCTGGCCGTAGTTGCAGTTGTGCAGGCCCGGCCGCTCCGGATCGACCAGCATGTGGTGCAGCCGGTGGAACTTCGGATCGACGAAGG
>JAJXTX010000140.1:0-2084 GCA_021783385.1 Pseudomonadota bacterium | reverse complement strand
TACAGCGCGGTGCCGAACAGCACGTCCCAGATCGAGAACACCTGGCCGTAGTTGCAGTTGTGCAGGCCCGGCCGCTCCGGATCGACCAGCATGTGGTGCAGCCGGTGGAACTTCGGATCGACGAAGGCCTTCTCGAACAGCCGTCCAAACCCGATCCGCACGTTGGCATGCGAGAAGTTCTGCGCCAGCTCGCCCAGCAGCATCAGCCACGCGAACTCGTCCGGCTGCACGCCGATCAGCAGCCCCACCACCGCCAGCACCATCGACTGCAGGAAGCCGTCGATCAGGTTGCCGCGGTCATTGGTCCAGCAGCTCATCTGGCGCTGGCTGTGGTGCATGCTGTGCAGCGCCCACCACCACGGAATCGCGTGCTGGGTGCGGTGCATCCAGTAGTAGACGAAGTCGTAGATCACGTAATAGAACAGGAACAGCAGCAGCGGGTGACCGTTGAACCACGGTATCCAGTGCACGATCGCCAGCGGCGAGCCGGTGCTGTCGCTGGCGCTGGCCGCGGTGTCGGCGCCGCCGAACAGATGGCTGAACGGGGTCAGCACCAGGTAGGTGAACAGCGGAAAGATGCCCAGCAGCATCATCACCGTATAGTTGCGGTCGACCAGGGTCAGCTTGCGGTCGCTCCACTGCTCCGCCGGCAGCCAGCTCTCCAGCGGGCGGAAGATCAGCCCGATGATGCCCACCTGCAGCGCGGCGATCAGCAGCGATGCGGAGATGTCGTCCGGATTGCCGGACAGCCCCTCGATATGCAGCAGGGTCAGAAACGGCACCACCGCATGCGCGCTGAGCCAGTGGATCAGCAAGGGCCAGAGCTGGGCAAGGTCGGACATGACGATCATCAAGGCGAGACGGGACGAGGAACGACGGACGAGGCCAAGAATACTCCGTGGCTTTTCTTTCCCGGCCGTTTCACGCGTGCGCGGTGTCCGCCGGCAGGTCGCGAAAATTTCCTGTGGAGTGGCGAACGATCCTGCGGCGCAGTGCCCTCAGCCGCGGCGCCAGCGCACGCCGCTCACCGCCAGCAGCCCGAGCAGTACCAGCAGCATGCCCACGCCTTCCATCGGTGTCGGCCGCTCGTGCAGCAGCAGCCATGCCAGCAGCACGCTGAGCAGCGGCACGCCCAGGCTGGACAGACTGGCCAGCGTGGTCGGCAGCCGCTGCAGCACGATCGACCACAGCCACCACGCCACGCTGGAGGCCAGCACCGCGCTGTAGCCGAGCAGGCCGACGAAGGTCCAGTTCCAGTCGATCGGCCGCTGCGGCAGCAGCCACGCCGCCACGCCCAGCGCCAGCGCGCCAACCAGCATCTGCCACGCCACCAGGTTCAGCGGCGAGGGCGCATGGCGCTGGAACATGCGCTTGCTCAGCACCGTGCCCGCCGCCCACGCCGCGCCACCGCCGATCGCCAGCACGGTGCTGCCGGCGTGGCCCAGCCCGCGCCACGGTGCGATGATGCACAGCAGGCCCAGCGCGGCCAGCGCCAACCCCAGCCAGTGCCGCGGCGCGGGCCGTTCACGCAGCAGCAGCCACGCCAGCAGCACCGCCCAGAACGGCATCGTGTAGGCCAGCAGCGCCACCCGCCCGGCACCGGCGTCGAGCAGCGCCCACTGCTCCAGCCCCTGGAACGCCGCGGTCTGGCACAGCCCGATTGCGATGGTCAGCCGCAGCGGCGGTGGCCGCAGCGACTGGCGCGTGAGCGCCAGCAGCGCGAACAGCAGCAGCGCGCCGAGCAGGTAGCGCAGCGCGGCAAAATCGAACGCGCCGGCATAGCGCAGCGCCTGCTTCATCACGATCCAGCTGTAGGCCCAGATGACCACGGTGGCGAGCAGCGCCAGCACGGCGGGGCGCTGCGAGGAGGGCGGGGTGGACATCGGCGGGATCGGCATTCGGCAAACGCACAGTCTAGCGGGCCTGCTCCGCGCCGATGCACGGCCTGACCGCGCGCGCCGCGCCATGCGCTACATTGCGGTGACCACCCGAGGACACCCGATGCAACGCTGCCACTGGGCCACCGGCGACGAGCTGCTGCGCGACTACCACGACACCGAGTGGGGCGTGCCGCTGCACGACGA
>JAJXTX010000139.1 GCA_021783385.1 Pseudomonadota bacterium | reverse complement strand
CCGCGCCGCGAAGGTGGCGAAGGTCGTCGTAACGATTCGCGTCGCGAGGCCGGTGAAGGCCGTCGCGAGCGGACGGCCAAGTAAGGAGAGTTGCCATGTTGCAACCCAAGCGAACCAAATACCGCAAGCAGTTCAAGGGCCGTAATGACGGCTTGGCACAGTGCTCCAATCTTGTCAGCTTTGGCGAATACGGATTGAAAGCAACGACACATGGGCGTTTGACGGCACGTCAGATCGAAGCGGCGCGTCGCTGCATCACCCGCTTCGTGAAGCGTGGCGGCAAGTTGTGGATCCGTGTGTTCCCCGACAAGCCGATCACCAAGAAGCCGATCGAAGTGCGCATGGGCGCGGGAAAAGGTAGCGTCGAGTACTGGGTCGCCCCGATTCAGCCTGGTCGCATGCTTTACGAAATCGAGGGCGTCGACGAGTTGACGGCGCGCGAGGCGTTCCGTCTGGCGGCAGCCAAGCTGTCTGTGCAGACCCAGTTCGTGACCAGGGCGGTGATGTGATGGCCACCATAGATATCAACAACCAGTCGGCCGACGAGTTGAAGCAGCATCTGCTGGACCTGCGCAAAGAGCAGTTCAACCTGCGCATGCAGAAGGGTTCCGGCCAGCTTACTCAGCCACACCAGCTGCGCCGCGTTCGGCGTGACATCGCCCGCACGAAGTTCGTGCTCGGCAGCAAGAAGTAAGGATGGCCGACATGAGCGCTAACAAGATTCAAGAAGTGCAAGTTCAAGCTGAGGCCAAGCAGGCGCGCACGCTGCAGGGTCGCGTCACCAGCAACAAGATGGACAAGACGGTCACCGTGCTGGTCGAACGTCAGGTACAGCACTGGTTGCTCGGCAAGATCATTCGCCGTTCGACCAAGCTGCACGCGCAGGATGATCTCGGTGCCAACGAGGGTGATCTCGTGCGCATCGCGGAGTGCCGTCCGTTGTCCAAGACCAAACATCACCGCGTGGTTGAAATCCTCACGCGCGCCAACGTCTAAGGGAGGGTGCAGCCATGATCCAGATGCAAAGCACGCTTTCCGCAGCGGACAACAGCGGCGCGAAAGAACTGATGTGCATCAAGGTGCTCGGTGGCTCCAAGCGCCGTTATGCCGGAATCGGTGACGTGATCAAGGTCACCGTGAAGGATGCCATTCCCCGCGGCAAGGTAAAGAAGGGCGAAGTATATAATGCCGTGGTAGTTCGCACCGCCAAGGGCGTGCGCCGTCCCGATGGGTCGCTGATCCGTTTCGACGGCAATGCAGCGGTGCTCCTCAACAACAAGCTCGAGCCGATCGGTACCCGTATTTTCGGACCGGTTACCCGCGAGCTGCGCAGCGAGAAGTTCATGAAGATCGTCTCGCTTGCTCCCGAAGTGCTCTGAGCGGAGTCAAGAAATGAACCGTATCCGCAAGGGTGATCAGGTCCTCGTGATCACCGGCAAGAACAAGGGTCAGCGCGGCGATGTGCTGCGTGTTGCCGACGACCGCGTGTTCGTCTCCAATGTGAATCTGGTCAAGCGTCACACCAAGCCGAATCCGCAGGCCAACCAGGCCGGTGGCATCGTCGAGCGTGAGGCCTCGATCCATCTCTCCAATGTACAGCTGTTCAACCCCGCCACGAACAAGGGTGAACGCGTGGGTACCAAAACGCTTGAAGATGGGCGCAAGGTCCGCGTGTTCCGTTCGACTGGCGAGGTCGTGGACGCGTAAGGAACACGATCATGACCCGCCTTCAAACATTCTACAAAGACCAGGTAGTCGCCAAGCTCACCGAGCAGTTCGGCTACCAGAACGTGATGCAGGTTCCGCGCATCACCAAGATCACGCTGAACATGGGCGTGGGTGAAGCCGCCGGCAACAAGAAAGTTCTTGAAAATGCCGTAGCCGACATGGCCAAGATCGCCGGGCAAAAGCCGATCACGACCAAGGCCCGCGTTTCCGTGGCCTCGTTCAAGATTCGCGACGGCTGGCCGATCGGCTGCAAAGTCACCCTGCGCCGTGCCCAGATGTGGGAGTTCATGGATCGCCTGATCAACATCTCGCTGCCGCGCGTGCGCGACTTCCGCGGTGTCTCGGCGCGCGCCTTTGACGGCCGTGGCAACTACAACTTCGGTATCAAGGAACAGATCATCTTTCCTGAGATCGACTTCGACCAGGTGGACGCGCTGCGTGGCATGGATATTTCCATCACCACCACTGCCAAGACCGACGAAGAGGCGAAAGCCCTGCTGGCGGCATTCAGCTTCCCGTTCCGCAACTGATAGGCGCGATATCCATGGCCAAGACATCAATGGTGAACCGCGATATCAAGCGGACCAAGCTCGTCAAGAAGTACGCTGCCAAGCGCGGTGGATTGAAGGCGATCGTGCTGAGCCCCACCGCCTCCTATGAGGAGAAGATGGAAGCCCAGTCCAAGCTGCAGCAGCTGCCGCGCGACGCCAGTCCGGTGCGCCAGCGCAGCCGCTGCGCGCTGACCGGTCGCCCGCGTGCGGTGTATGCCAAGTTCGGCCTCGGCCGTAACAAGCTGCGTGAAGCGACCATGCGCGGCGATGTGCCGGGCTTGCGCAAGGCCAGTTGGTAACCCGTGATTTCTGAGAGGGTGCAGCCGGGGCGTGTGTCCCGATGCAGTCTCTACCGCCCGTGTTTTTCGCGCGGCCAACGATCTGACTATCGCTCCACTATTCGCAGAACCGGGAAAAGCTGATATAGTAGGCGGTCTGCGCAACGCAGGCTGGCGTACGTGCCAGCTCACAATTTGATTGATTTCCGGTTTTATCGGATATCGGTGCACTCTGAAGGATGTTTTCATGAGCATGACTGATCCCATCGCCGATATGTTTACGCGCGTCCGCAATGCCCAGTCGATGGGCAAGCCGGTTGTCCGTATGCCGTCGTCGAAACTGAAGGTGGCGATCGCCAACCTTCTCAAGAGCGAGGGCTACATACTCGACGCCAAGACTTCCCTCGAGGAGGGTAAGCCGGTGCTCGAGGTGAAGTTGAAGTATTTCGATGGCCAGCCCGCCATCGAGACCATTTCCCGTGTCAGCCGCTCCGGCCTGCGTGTGTATCGCGGCAAGGATGAGCTTCCCAAAGTGCTCGGCGGCCTGGGTATCTCGATCATCTCGACTTCCGCTGGTCTGTTGACCGATGCGCAGGCCCGTGCGAAGGGTCTGGGCGGCGAAGTCATCGGCCAAGTGGCATAAGGAGTCCTTCAATGTCACGTGTAGCCAAACAACCGATCAACCTGCCCAAAGGCGTGGAGCTCGGCGTCAGCGCCGACGAGATCTCCGTCAAGGGTCCCAAGGGCACCCTGACGATGCACCGCCTGCCGGGAGTCACGATTTCCCAGGACAATGGCATCGCCAGCATTACCCTGGATGAGGGCACCGACGACAAATTCGGTGGCACTGCGCGCGCGCTGCTGGCCAACATGGTGCTGGGCGTCTCCGCGGGTTACGAGCGCAAGCTGGAGCTGGTAGGCGTCGGATATCGCGTTGCCATGCAGGGTAAATCGCTTAACCTGAGCCTCGGCTTTTCGCATCCGGTGCTGTTCGATGCGCCGGAAGGCATCAGTATCGAGACGCCGACGCAGACCGAAGTGCTGATCAAGGGCGCCGACAAGCAGCGCGTTGGCCAGGTGGCGGCCAAGATCCGCGGCTTCCGCCCGCCGGAGCCCTACAAGGGCAAGGGTGTGCGTTATGCCGGTGAAAAAATCACGCTGAAGGAAGCCAAGAAGGCTTGATGCGGATTCTTCCGCGGGAGTCTGGCCGTTGCTGGCCCAGCTCTTCAACAAAGTCGATCCGCTTTCTGGAGATATCTCGATGAACAAGAACGAAAATCGCCTGCGCCGCGCCAAGTCCACGCGGTCTCACATCCGCAAGCTGGCGGTGGCCCGGTTGTCGGTGCATCGCACCGGCCAGCATATCTATGCGCAGGTGTTCGATGCCTCCGGTCTGAACGTGGTGGCAGCCGCTTCCACTGTGCAGAAGTCGGTCGCCGAAGGCCTCAAGGGAACCAAGAACCTGGCGGCCGCAGCGGCGGTAGGCAAGGCTATTGCCGAGCGCGCGCTGGCGGTGGGTATCGATTCCGTCGCGTTCGATCGCTCCGGTTTCCGCTACCACGGCCGCATCCAGGCGCTGGCCGAAGCGGCACGCGAAGCAGGTCTGAAATTCTGACCATTTCCCTGATCCAGTCGCGTCTGATCGCGTACCGGACTTTCACCGCGGCACCCAAAACTCCAAGCGGCCAAGCCGCAAGCAAAGTCCCGGGTTGCCGGGCACACGGAAAAGAACATGTCTTCAAACGATCGCGAAAATTCGGACGGCTTGCTCGAGAAGTTGATCGCCGTCAACCGCGTGGCCAAGACCGTCAAGGGTGGCCGCCAGATGAGCTTTACCGCGCTGACCGTGGTTGGTGATGGTGAGGGCAAGGTGGGCTTCGGTTACGGCAAGGCGCGTGAAGTGCCGGTGGCCATCTCGAAGGCCATGGAACGCGCGCGCCGCCAGATGGTCAGCATCGAGCTGAACAATGGCACGTTGTGGTACGCCATCAAGGCCAACCATGGAGCTGCTCGCGTGTACATGCAGCCGGCTTCCGAAGGTACCGGTGTGATCGCTGGTGGTGCCATGCGTGCAGTGCTGGAAGTGGTCGGCGTGAAGAACGTGCTGGCCAAGGCCGTCGGTTCACGCAATCCAATCAACCTGGTGCGCGCCACCATCAAGGGCCTGCAGGCGGTCGCCTCGCCCAAGAAGATCGCCGCCAAGCGCGGCAAGACCCTGGACGAGGTGTTGGGCAATGGCTAAGTCTCAAGCAACCGCCGACAAGACTGTGCGCGTGCGCCTGGTCAAGGGCCTGCGCGGCGTCCAGGCAAGGCATCGTCTCAGCGTGAAGGCGCTGGGTCTGGGCAAGATCAACGACGTGCGCGAGCTGAGGGACAGCCCGCAGGTGCGTGGCCTGATCAACACGGTCTACTACCTGGTTCGGGTCGAGGAGTAATCATCATGCGTCTGAATGACATCAAGCCGGCCACCGGTTCGCACAAGACTCGGCTGCGCGTTGGCCGCGGCATCGGCTCGGGCATGGGCAAGACTGCCGGCCGCGGCCACAAGGGTCAGCATGCGCGTGCTGGTGGCACGCACAAGTACGGCTTCGAAGGTGGTCAGATGCCGCTGCAGCGCCGGTTGCCGAAGGTCGGTTTCCGTTCGCTGAAAAAGGCCGAGAGCCAGGAAGTGTTTCTGTACCAGCTGGCAAACCTCAAGGCTGACGTGATCGACGTGGTTGCGTTGCATCAGGCTGGCCTGATCAGCAGCCGTGCGAAGAAGGTCAAGGTGGTACTGAAGGGTGATATCGGTCGCGCGGTGAAGTTGTCGGGTCTGCTGGCTACTGCCGGTGCCAAGGCAGCCATCGAGGCTGCCGGCGGCAGCGTGGAGTAATTGACGGTGGCTGCAGCCAAGGGCAACGCGATCGGCAAGCTCGGCAAGCTTACGGAGCTGCGTCAGCGGATATTCTTCGTGATCGGGGCGCTGATCGTGTTCCGGCTGGGTTCGTTCATTCCAGTCCCGGGCGTGAATCCGGAAGCGATGAGCAACCTGGTCAACGGCAATGGCCTGATGGACATGTTCAACATGTTCTCCGGCGGTGCGCTGTCGCGGTTCTCGGTGTTTGCGCTCGGCGTGATTCCGTACATTTCGGCGTCGATCGTGTTCCAGATGATGGGTTCGGTGATTCCCAGCCTGCAGGGCCTGCGCAAGGAAGGCGAGGCCGGCAAGCGCAAGATGACCACCTACACGCGTTTTGCCACGGTGGGATTGGCTGCTTTCCAGTCGTTCGGCATCGCGATGGCATTGCAGGGGCAGGTTGCCGCCGGCGGCGCGCCAGTGGTCTACACGCCGGGCTTCGGCTTCGTGATGTCCTCGGTGGTGGGGCTTACGGCGGGCACGATGTTCCTGATGTGGCTGGGCGAGCAGATGACCGAACGCGGCATCGGCAACGGCATTTCGCTGTTGATCTTTGCAGGTATCGTGGCCGGCCTGCCCGGTGCGGTGGTCCACACGCTTGGCATGGCCAGCAATGGTGAGCTGTCGCTGATCAAGCTGCTGATGGTGGCAGGCCTGGTGCTGGCAGTGACGGCATTCGTGGTGTTCATGGAGCGCGCCCAGCGGCGTATCACCGTGAATTACGCGCGGCGTTCCGGGGGCCAGCGTGCCTACATGAATCAGACCTCGCATCTGCCGCTGAAAATCAACATGGCGGGTGTGATTCCGCCGATCTTCGCGTCGAGCCTGCTGATGTTCCCGGCGACGGCTGTGACCTGGTTCAGCGCCAGCCATCCGTCACGCTGGTTGCAGGACCTGACGCAGTCGTTGAGTCCGGGCAACCCGCTGCACGACATCGTGTTTTCGGTGCTGGTGATCGCCTTCGCGTTTTTCTATACCGCGATCGTATTCAACTCCGAAGAGACCGCCGACAACCTCAAGCGCTCGGGTGCACTGATTCCGGGCATCCGTCCGGGCAAGGCCACTGCTAACTACGTGGATTCCGTGATGACGCGACTCACGGGCGTAGGCGCGCTCTATCTGGTGCTGGTGTGTCTGGTGCCTTCGTTCATGCAGGCGGCTTGGCATGTACCGTTCTATTTCGGTGGTACGTCACTGCTTATCGTGGTTGTGGTGGTGATGGATTTCACGGCGCAGGTGCAGGCGCATCTGGTGAGTCACCAGTACGAAAGTCTGCTCAAGAAGTCCAATCTGCGCCGCAGCTGACACTGCGAGAGGGTTGGCATAGTCGGGAAGTGGCGACACCGCGGTGTCGCAGGGCTTTCCAGTCAGGGTAATTCAAGTTAGAATTGCGCGTTTACCGCGCAAGAAACGCATCGGAGAAAGTACATCATGG
>JAJXTX010000138.1 GCA_021783385.1 Pseudomonadota bacterium | reverse complement strand
GGCTTCCAGTCGCTGGCCAGGTGCTGCCAGACCTCGTCGCGGATATCGCGCGCGGTGCCGGCGGAGGCGATGCCGAGCAGGCTGGCACCGCGAATGATGAACGGCATCACCGTGCTGTCGAATGCCACGCCGCCGGCATTGCCGCAGAGGGCCACGTTGCCGAACGGAGCGATCAAGGGCAGCAGGCCGCTCAGCATGCTGCCACCGACGTTGTCGAGCGCGCCGCCGAAGTGCACCGTATCCAGCGGCTTGCCGTTGAAGAGCAACTGCTGGCGATCGATGCATTCGGTCGCGCCCAGCCGCTGCAGGAAACCGAAGTGATCGGCCTTGCCGCTGATCGCGTGCACCTGGTAGCCGGCGCGGCTGAAGATGTCGATCGCCAGCATGCCGACGCCGCCGCTGGCGCCGGTCACCGCGACCGGGCCGAGCGCGGGCGTCTGCCGGTTGTCCTGCATGCGCTTGAGCGCCAGCGCGGCGGTGAAGCCGGCGGTGCCGATGATCATGCTCTCGCGCAGGCTGAGGCCGGCCGGTAGCGGAATCGTCCAGCGCGCGGGCAGGCGGATGAGCTGCGCATAGCCGCCGTCGCGGGTTTCGGACAGCCCGCTGCCGGTGCACAGCACGGCGTCGCCCTCGCGGAAGGCCGGATCGGTCGAGGCGAGCACGTGGCCGGCCGCGTCGATGCCACCGTTGAGCGGGTAACTGCGCAGGATGCGGCCCTTGCCGGTGCCGGCCAGCGCATCCTTGTAGTTGACCGAGGAATACGCCACCGCCACCAGCACTTCGCCGGGGCTCAGCGCATCGGCACTGACCTGCTCGACGCCGGCGCGGTGGCCGGCATCGTCGTGGTGGATACGGAAGGCGCGCAAGGTAGTCATGTCGGTCTCCGCTGGCTCAGGCTTGAATGCTGGAGGAGTCGATCACGGCGGCCGTGGCGCTGCCGTCGCGATGCCCGATCCAGTCGAACAGGGCGCTCATCGAGTCGCCAAACCACACGCTGTCGCGCCGGCGTGCCGGTACGAAGCCCTCGGTGACCATCCGGTCCATCATCGCGCGCAGCGGGCCGTAGTAGTCGCGCACGTCGAGAAAGGCGCACGGGTAGCTGTGCAGGCCGAGCTGCGCCCAGGTCAGCATCTCGAACATCTCGTCCAGCGTACCGAAACCGCCGGGCAGCGCGACGAACGCCTCGGACAGCTCGTACATGCGCGTCTTGCGCTGATGCATGGTTTCCACCACCACCAGTTCGCTGAGTCCCGGATGCGCCACCTCGCGTTCGACCAGCTGGCGCGGGATCACCCCGGTGACGCGGCCGCCCTCGGCCAGCACGGCGTCGGCCAGCGTGCCCATCAGGCCCACGTTGCCGCCGCCGTAGACGAGTGCGATGCCGCGACGCGCCATCTCGGCGCCGAACTCACGCGCCTGGTCGGCGTACTGCGCATGGCTGCCGCGGCTGGAGCCGCAGTAGACGCAGAGGGCGCTGGGTTGGGACACCGGCCGGCCGCTCAATTGCCCTTGTGGATGGCCCGCTTGTCGACCGAGAGTGCGGCCTCGTGCACCGCCTCGGACAAGGTCGGATGCGCGTGCACGATGCGCGCGAGATCCTCGGACGAGCCCTTGAACTCCATCGCCACCACGCACTCGGCGATCAGCTCGGAGACGCCCGGACCAACCATGTGCACGCCGAGGATGCGATCGGTCTCGGCGTGGGCCAGCATCTTCACCTGGCCGACCGCCTCGTTCATCGCTACCGCGCGGCCGATGGCCGCGAACGGGAAGCTGCCGACCTTGTACGGGATGCCGGCATCCTTCAGTTCTTTCTCGGTCTTGCCGGCCCAGGCGATTTCCGGCTCGGTGTAGATCACCCACGGGATGGTGTCGAAGTTGACGTGGCCGGCCTTGCCGGCGATCCACTCGGCCACCGCCACGCCCTCTTCGGAGCCCTTGTGCGCCAGCATCGGGCCGCGCACCGCGTCGCCGATCGCCCAGACGCCGTCGACGCCGGTGTGGCAGTGCTCGTCCACCACGATGCGGCCACGCTCGTCCAGCTTCACGCCGGTGTCCGCGGCCAGCAGGCCGTCGGTGTAGGCACGGCGACCGACCGCCACCAGCAGCTTGTCGACGACGAGGCTCTGCTCGCCGTCCTTGTCGGCGTAGGTGAGGTGCACGACGCTGCTCTTGTCAGGCCCGACCTTGACGTCGGCCTTGCCCAGCTTGGCGCCCAGCTTGATCTCAAGGCCGAGCTTCTTGAACTCGCGCTGGGCGACCTTGGCGATGTCCGGATCGGCGGCGCCGAGGAAATCCGGCAGCGCCTCGAGGATGGTGACCTCGCTGCCGAGGCGGCGCCACACGCTGCCGAGCTCCAGCCCGATCACGCCAGCGCCGATCACGCCCAGCCGCTTGGGCACTTCGGCGAGATCGAGCGCGCTGGCGTTGTCGAGGATCGCCTTGCCGTCGAACTTCGCGAACGGCAGCTCGATCGGCACCGAGCCCGAGGCCAGCACCACGTTGGTGGCGCTGATGACCTGCTTTGCCCCGTCTGGCGAGGTGATCTCGACCTGATTGCCTTTGAGCAATTTGCCCTTGCCGAAGAACGGCGTGACCTTGTTGGCCTTGAACAGCGCCGCCACGCCGCCGGTGAACTGCTTGACGATCTTGTCCTTGCGGCCGATGAAAGTCGGCACGTCGATGCGCGGGTTGTCGGCGCTGATGCCGTGCACGTCGAAGCTGTGGACGAGGTTGTGGAACTGGCGCGAAGAGTCGAGCAGCGCCTTGGACGGGATGCAGCCCACGTTGAGGCAGGTGCCACCCAGTGCCTGCTTGCCGTCCTTGCCGGCGAAGGCGTCCACGCAGGCGACCTTGAGTCCCAGCTGCGCGGCGCGGATCGCGCCCACGTAGCCGGCCGGGCCTGCGCCGATGAAGATGACGTCGAATTTGTCGCTCATGGCATGGTTCCTTGCTGGCGAACTTCATGGTTCGCGGATGGAGCGGAGGAGGGGCTCTGGTGCACTGAAGGCAACCGGCAAGGTTGCAGCTTCAGGCTCTTGTGGGCACCAGAACGCCGTTACCTGTTCAGCATTTGAGCGGGGACGCTCAAATGCCGAGAAGCATGCGCTGCGGATTCTCCAGCTGATCCTTGATATCGACCAGGAACAGCACCGCGTCCTTGCCGTCGATGATGCGGTGGTCATAGGAGATCGCGATGTACATCATCGGCGCGGCGATCACCTGGCCGTTCTCGACGATGGCGCGTTCCTTGATCGTGTGCATGCCCAGGATCGCGCTTTGCGGCGGGTTGACGATCGGGGTGGAGAGCAGCGAGCCGAACGTGCCGCCGTTGGTGATGGTGAAGGTGCCGCCCTGCAGGTCGTCCAGTGACAGCTTGCCATCGCGCGCCTTCTTCGCGTAGTCGGCAATGCCCTGTTCGATGTCGGCGAAGCTCATGTCCTGCACGTTGCGCAGCACCGGTGTCACCAGGCCCTTGTCGGTGGACACCGCAATCGAGATGTCCTGATAGCCGTGGTAGATCACGTCGTTGCCGTCGACCGAGGCGTTGACCACCGGATGGCGCTTGAGCGCCTCGGCGGTAGCCTTGACGAAGAAGCTCATGAAGCCGAGTTTCACGCCGTGCGACTTCTGGAATGGTTCGCCCAGCGACTTGCGCATCTTCACCACCTCGGCCAGGTTCACTTCGTTGAACGAGGTGAGCATGGCGATCGAGTTCTTCGACTGCATCAGGCGCTCGGCGATCTTCGCGCGCATGCGGGTCATCGGGACGCGCTCTTCCGGCCGCGCGCCCGGCGTGGGCCGGGCGACCGGTGCTGCAGCGGCCGGCGCGGCCTTGCTGTAATTGACCAGGTCTTCCTTGGTGACGCGGCCGTCGCGACCGGTACCGGCCACGCCGGACGGGTCGATCTTCTGCTCGGTAGCCACGCGCAGACCGGCCGGAGACAGGTCTTGCATGCCCTTGCCTGCCGGCTTGGGCGCAGCCACGGCTGTTACGGCGGCCGCCTTCGGTGCTGCTTCCGCAGCGACTGGGGCGGCAGCCGGAGCCGCGGCGGTGGCGCCTGCCTCGATGATCGCAATGATCTGCTCGCTGTTCACCGTGTCGCCGACCTGGTGGCGGATTTCCTTCAGCACGCCGTCGACCGGCGAAGGCACTTCCAGCACCACCTTGTCGGTTTCCAGGTCGACCAGGTTCTCGTCGCGCCTTACCGCGTCGCCGGCCTGCTTGTGCCAGGTGGCGATGGTGGCGTCGGAGACCGACTCGGGCAGCACGGGGACTTTGACTTCGATGGACATCGGGTATTACTCCGCGGAGTGATCGGTGCCGATCGGCGCTGCCAGCGCCTGCTCGACGAGGGCGGCCTGCTCGGCCACGTGGGAATTGAGGTGCCCGGCGGCGGGCGCCGCCGAGCGCGCGCGGCCGGCATAGGACAGGCTGTGCCGGCTGCCGATACAGGCCTGCAGATGATGCCGGATCTGGAACCAGGCGCCCTGGTTCATCGGCTCCTCCTGACACCAGATGACCTCCCGCGCCGCAGGATATTTGTCCAGCTCGGCGCTCACTTCGGTGCGCGGGAACGGATACAGCTGCTCCACGCGCACGATCGCCACCTCGCCCAGCCCGCGCTTGTCGGCCTCCTCCAGCAGGTCGTAATAGACCTTGCCGGCGCACAGCACCACGCGCTTGACCTTCTTCGCCGCCAGCGCGCGGTGCTCGCCGATCACCAGCTGGAAGCTGCCGCTGGCCAGCTCGTCCAGCGTGGACACGGCCAGCTTGTGGCGCAGCAGCGACTTCGGCGTCATCACGATCAGCGGCTTGCGCACCGGGCGCAACATCTGCCGGCGGATCATGTGGAAATCCTGCGCCGGCGTGGTCGGCACGCACACCTGCATATTGTCCATCGCGCACAGCTGCAGGAAGCGCTCCAGCCGCGCCGAGGAATGCTCCGGGCCCTGGCCTTCGTAGCCGTGCGGCAGCAGCAGCACCAGCCCGCACAGCCGGTTCCACTTCGACTCGCCGGAGCTGATGAACTGGTCGATCACCACCTGCGCGCCGTTGGCGAAGTCGCCGAACTGCGCTTCCCAGATGTGCAGGATGTCCGGATCGGTGGTGGCATGGCCGTACTCGAACGCCATCACCGCCTCCTCGCTCAGCAGCGAGTCGATCACCTCGACGCTGGCACCGTCGCGCACCGTGGCCAGCGGCATGTAGGTGTGGCCGTCGGTCTGGTCGTGCAGCACCGCATGGCGGTGGAAGAAGGTGCCGCGGCCCGAATCCTGGCCGACCAGGCGCAGGTTGTGGCCGGCGTCGATCAGGCTGGCGTAGGCGAGGTTCTCGGCGAAGCCCCAGTCGCCCGGCAGCTCGCCGGCGGCCATCTTGCGGCGGTCGTCGTAGATCTTGCCCACGCGCGGCTGCAGGGTGAGGTCCTTCGGCAGGTCCAGGATGCGGCTTGCCAGCTCGATCAGCTTCTGCTTCGGCAGCGCGGTGTCGACTGGCGTGGACAGCTTGTTGTTGTAGAAGCGCGACCAGTCGATTTCCAGGTCGCGCACCGGGTTGGCCTCGAACGCGGCCAACGGCGCGCCAGCCTCCAGCCGCTCGCGATAGGCGTCCAGCTGCTTCTGCGCGTCGCCCTCGGCCAGCACGCCCTGCTTCTGCAGCTGCTGGGCGTAGAGATCGCGTGTGGTCGGGCGCTTGCGGATGATCTGGTACATCAGCGGTTGCGTGGCGGCCGGTTCGTCGGCCTCGTTGTGGCCGTGGCGGCGGTAGCAGACCAGGTCGATCACCACGTCCTTGCGGAACTGCTTGCGGAAGGCGTAGGCGAGCCGGGTGACCTCGATCACCGCTTCCGGGTCGTCGCCGTTCACGTGGAACACCGGCGCGTTGACCATCTTGGCCAGGTCGGTGCAGTACATGGTGGAGCGCGCGTCCTGCGGGTTGGACGTGGTGAAGCCGACCTGGTTGTTCACCACGATGTGCATGCTGCCGCCGATCCTGAAACCGCGGGCCTGCGACATGTTGAACAGCTCCATGTTCACGCCCTGGCCGGCGAGCGCCGCGTCGCCGTGGATCAGCACCGCGATCGACTGCTGGTGCCCGGTGTCGCGGCGGCGCAGCTGGCGCGCGTGCACCGAGCCGGCCACCACCGGATTGACGATCTCCAGGTGCGAGGGGTTGAACGCCAGCGCGACGTGCACGCCGCCCTTGGGCGTCTTGAGGTCAGCCGAGAAGCCCATGTGGTACTTCACGTCACCCGAGTAGGCCGGGTCGTCCGGGTGCTCGAACTTGCCCTCGAACTCCTCGAACAGGGTCTTCGGTGGCTTGCCCAGGATGTTGACCAGCACGTTGAGGCGGCCGCGATGGGCCATGCCGATCACCAGTTCCTTGATGCCGTTGTCGCCGGCCGCGCGCACGATGTCGTCGACCATCGGGATCAGGCTGTCGCCGCCTTCCAGCGAGAAGCGCTTCTGGCCCACGTACTTGGTGTGCAGGTAGCGCTCCAGGCCTTCGGTGGCGGTCAGCGCGGCCAGCACCTGCCGCTTCTCGGCCTGGTCGAGTCCGGCATCGCCGTTGGCCTGCTCCAGCCGGGTGTAGATCCAGCTGCGCTGCTCATGGTTGCTGATGTACATGAACTCGGCACCGATGGTGCCGGTGTAGACCTGCTTCAGCCGCGCCAGCAGTTCGCGCAGCTTCATCCGCTGGCCGCCGCCGGCGTAGGTGCCGCAGTCGAATTCGGTGTCGAGGTCGGCCTCGTCCAGGCCGTGGAAGGCCAGCCCGAGATCCGGTGCGGCCATCTTCTGCGCCAGCCCGAGCGGATCGAGGTCGGCCGCCAGATGCCCGCGCGAGCGGTAGGCGGTCAGCAGGCGCAACACCCCGGCCTGCTTGCGCGCGTGCTCGTCGCTCATCGGCGCGGCGACGGCGCCGCCATGGCGCTGCTTCTGCGCCGC
>JAJXTX010000137.1:3807-6959 GCA_021783385.1 Pseudomonadota bacterium | reverse complement strand
GGCCAACGGCTGTATCAGGCGCGCAAGCGGCTGTGCACCGACCTGAAGCTGCGCGGCATCGTGTTCGGCGGCCGCGTGCCGGGGCTGGCCAGGAACCTGGCGCGCTACGGCAGCGCCGCCGCCTACGTGCAGGCGGTGGTCGAAGGCAAGCGGCGCGACCCCACGCTGAGCTTCCAGCTGTCCAACGATTTCGAGGTGATCGGCCTGCTGCCGGCCTACGTGCCGTCCGACTACGACTCGCTCGGTCATGCGGTGCATCTGGTCTGGCGCAACCCGCGGCTGATGAACCAGCCGGACACCCCGTCGATCCCGTCGACCCAGCGGCTACCCGACTCGGTGCGGGTCGCCTCGGTGCAGTACCTGCAGCGGCGCATCACCTCGTTCGAGGCATTCGCCACCCAGGTGGAATACTTCACCGACATCGCCGCCGACTACAGCGCCGACTTCGTCACCTTTCCCGAGCTGATCACGCTGCAGCTGCTGTCGATCGAGAACACCGAGCTGTCGCCGGTGGAGTCGATCCGCAAGCTGAGCCACTACACCCCGCAGGTGAAGGAGCTGTTCAGCCGCCTGGCCGTCCATTACAACATCAACATCATCGCCGGCACACACCCCACCGAGCAGCCCAACGGCGACATCCACAACGTCTGCTACGTGTGCCTGCGCGACGGCTCGATCCATGAGCGCGAAAAGCTGCATCCCACACCGAGCGAGCGCAACGTGTGGAACATCACCGGCGGTGACAGCGCGGCCACCGTGCAGACCGACTGCGGACCGATCGGCGTGATGATCTGCTATGACTCGGAGTTCCCCGAAGTGGCGCGCCACCTCACCGACCAGGGCGCGCTGATCCTGTTCGTGCCGTTCTGCACCGACGTGCGCGAAGGCTACCTGCGCGTGCGCTACTGCTCGCAGGCGCGGGCGATCGAGAACCAGTGCTACGTGGTGCTGTCGGGCAACGTGGGCAATCTGCCGGGCGTCAACAATTTCGATATCCAGTACGGCCAGAGCTGCATCCTCACGCCCAGCGATTTTCCGTTCGCGCGCGACGGCATCGCGGCCGACTCCACGCCGAACATCGAGACCGTGCTGTTCGCCGACCTGCGGCTGGAAAGCCTGGCCCGCGCGCGCAACGCCGGCGCGGTGCAGAACCTCAAGGACCGCCGCTTCGACCTGTACGAGACGCGCTGGCACCCGCAGCCGCGCTGAGCCGGCGCGGCCGAGGGCGATGCGCTCACGCAGACCGGCCACCGCCCTCCGGTTTCCAGCCCTCGCCTCACATCAGCAGCTTGCGCACCTTGAGCAGGGCCACGATGAAGGTGTCGATTTCCTCGCGCGTGTTGTAGAACGCGAACGAGGCGCGCAGCGTGGCGGGCACGTTGTAGAACTGCATCAGCGGGTGCGCGCAGTGGTGGCCGGAGCGCACCGCCACGCCCTGCAGGTCGAGCAGGGTGGCCAGATCGCTGGCCTGCGCGCCGTCGATCAGGAAGGAGATCACCGGCTCCTTCTCCGGCGCCTCGCCGATGATGCGCAGGCCGGGAATCTCGCGCAGCCGCTCGGTCGCATACGCCAGCAGCTGCTGCTCCCACGCGTGGATCGCGGCGAAGCCGACCGACTGGTAATAGTCGATCGCCGCACCCAGTCCGACGAAGCCGGCGATATTCGGCGTACCGGCCTCGAACTTGTGCGGCGGCGCGGCGAAAGTGGTGCCGCTGAAGCGCACCTCGCGGATCATCTCGCCGCCACCGAAGAACGGCGGCATCGCCTCCAGGTGCTCGCGTCGCGCCCACAGCGCGCCGGTGCCGGTTGGCGCCAGCATCTTGTGCCCGGTGAAGGCATAGAAATCGCAGCCCAGCGCCTGCACGTCGACCGGCCGGTGCGGCACCGCCTGCGAGCCGTCGACCAGCAGCGCAATGCCGCGTTTGCGGCACTCGCGCGCGATCTCGCGCACCGGGTTGACCGTACCGAGCACGTTGGAGACATGGGTGACGCAGGCCAGCTTCACCTCCGGCGTGAGCATGGCGATGAACTGCTCGACCAGCAGTTCGCCACGCTCACTGATCGGCGCGGCCTTCACCGTGGCGCCGCTGCGCGCGGCCACCAGCTGCCACGGCACGATGTTGGCGTGGTGCTCCATGGTGGTGGTGAGGATCGCGTCGCCGGCCTGCAGCCGCGGCAGCGCGTAGCTGTAGGCGACCAGGTTGATCGACTGGGTGGTGCCGGAGGTGAGGATCAGCTCGCTGCGCGAGGCGGCGTTGATGAACTTCGCCAGCTTGTCGCGCGCGCCCTCGTAGGCGGCCGTGGCTTCCTCGCCGAGCTGGTGCACCGCGCGCGATACGTTCGCGTTGTGTTCGCGGTAATGGGCATTCATCGCCTCGATCACCGAGGCCGGTTTCTGGCTGGTATTGGCGTTGTCGAAATACACCAGCGGCTTGCCGTGCACCGTGCGCGCCAGCAGCGGGAAATCCGCGCGGATGCGCTGGACGTCGAAGACGGTGGGGGTGGGTTGTGGGTTCATGGCGGGACTTCGCGTTGATGTGGCCAGCTTTTTTCAAGCAGCTTGGTTGTGGCTCGGGGCAAGCGTGGCCCCGCACCCTGCCCTCTCTCCCAGGAAGGGGACGGATGCCGCAGGGGAGAGGGTTTTCAAGGCGGCTTCCGGCTTCGACGCTCGTCGCCTGCTTCGATCAAGTATCCGGCAGCTGCGCGAGCAGCAGGGTGGACAGATGGTCGCGCAGCAGCTCGTTCGGCAGGTCATCCAGCACCGCGCGGCAGAACGCGGCGGTCAGCAGGGCGCGGGCTTCGGCCAGCGGCAGGCCGCGTGAGCGCAGGTAGAACAGCGCGCGCTCGTCGAGCTGGCCGACGGTGGCGCCGTGCGCGGCCTTCACTTCATCGGCGTGGATTTCCAGCTCCGGCTTGGTGTCGATCTCGGCGCCGGGCGACAGCAGCAGGTTCTTGTTGCCGAGGCTGGCATCGCTGCCGTCGGCGCCGGGCGCCACCACGATCGCACCGCGGAACACGCCGCGCGCGCGATCGCTGGCCACGCCGCGCCAGATCGAGCTGGAGGTGGTGTTCAGCGCCTGATGGCGGATCGCCAGCTGGGTGTCGACGTGCTGGCGGCCGTGCGGCATGAACACGCCGCGGGTATCCAGCCG
>JAJXTX010000137.1:0-3707 GCA_021783385.1 Pseudomonadota bacterium | reverse complement strand
CGCGATCGCTGGCCACGCCGCGCCAGATCGAGCTGGAGGTGGTGTTCAGCGCCTGATGGCGGATCGCCAGCTGGGTGTCGACGTGCTGGCGGCCGTGCGGCATGAACACGCCGCGGGTATCCAGCCGCGCGCCATCGCCGAGCAGTTCGGCCTGCAGATCGTGGCGCACCAGCGCACCGCCGAGTTCCAGCACGTGCACGGTGGCGCGCGCGCGCGCCTGCAGGCGCAGCTGGCTGCGCCGGATCAGGCTGGCGCCGATCGCCGCGTGCTGCAGCACGGTGGCGTGCAGGCGCGCGCCCTCGCGCAGCTCGATCTCGCTGACCAGCGTGGCCAGCTGGGCCGGCTCGCCGCTGGCCACGTGCTGCTCGATCAGGCTCAGCTCGGCACCCTCACCCAGCTCGATCACGCTGCGCGCATGCCAGGCCAGGTCGACCGCCGCGGCCGCACCGACAAACACCAGCTGCACCGGCGCGCTGATTTTCGCGTGGGCGGCCACCCGCAGCACGACGCCGTCGCCGGCGCTGGCGGCGTTGATCCGCGCAAACGCCTCGCCGGGTTCGCGCGCCTGCCGCGACAGCGTGAAGCGCAGCGGCTCGGCATTGCCCTGCAGTGCCTGCGACAGCGGCTGCAGCACCAGCCCGGCGGGCAGCGCGTCCAGCCGCGACAGATCGGCGCGGAATGCGCCGTTGACGAACACCAGCCGCGGCCCGGCCACGCCGGGCAGCACCAGCGCGGCGGCGTCCACCGCGTGCGTCTGCGCCGCGGCATCGCCGCTGGCGAAGCGGCGCTGGGCCAGCGCCCGCAGCGCGGTGTATTTCCACGCCTCCATCCGCGTGTCAGGCAGACCGCCGGCAGCGAAGGCCGCGCGCTGTTCGCGCCGCACTTCATCCAGCCAGTCGATGCCGCTGGGCGGCAGCGGCGCCTCCAGCAGCGATGCCAGCAGCGGCAGCATGGCCGGCTGGCTCATGCCGCCGCTCCCGTCGCGTGCCCGGCGTAGCCCTGCGCCTCCAGCTTCAGCGCCAGCGACTTGTCGCCGCTCTCGACGATGCGGCCGTCGGCCAGCACGTGCACGACATCCGGCACCACGTAATCGAGCAGGCGCTGGTAGTGGGTGATCATCAGGAACGCGCGCGCGGGCGAGCGCAGCGCATTGACGCCCTGCGCCACCTGCTTCAGCGCGTCGATGTCCAGCCCCGAATCGGTCTCGTCGAGGATCGCCAGCTGCGGCTCCAGCACCGCCATCTGGAAGATCTCGTTGCGCTTCTTCTCGCCACCGGAGAACCCCTCGTTGACCGCGCGATGCAGCAGCTCGTCGGAGATCTGCATCACCTTCAGCTTCTCGCGCACCAGCTTGAGGAACTGCATGGAGTCAAGCTCCTGCTCGCCGCGCGCCTTGCGCTGCGCGTTCAGCGCCGCGCGCAGGAAATAGGTGTTGTTGACGCCGGGAATCTCCACCGGGTACTGGAACGCCAGGAACACACCGGCGGCGGCGCGCGCCTCCGGCTCCAGCGCCAGCAGGTCGATGCCGTTGTAGGTCACGCTGCCGGCGGTGACCTCGTAGCCGTCGCGTCCGCTCAGCACGTTGCCGAGGGTGGACTTGCCGGCGCCGTTCGGCCCCATGATCGCGTGCACCTCGCCGGCGTTGACGCTGAGGCTGAGGCCCTTGAGGATTTCCTTGCCGGCCACGCGGGCGTGCAGGTTGTCGATTGTCAGCATGCTCATTGCTTCGATTCCGGGGCCGCCAGCGTGCACGACCCATTGCCTACCAGTGACGCGTCGCCCGCGATCACGCTCGACCGGCTGGCCGCGCCGAGATCGCAACGGGCGACGAGGGTGGTTTTCATGACATATGAAAATAGCGTGGGATCCTGCAGCCAGCCCGGCTGCCACGCGCGGCCATCGGCCGAGAGCTGCAGGCCCCACGGAAACGCGCGCTCCGCCACGCCCAGCACCGGCACCTGACCGGTCCACGCAAACCGCCGGATCGGGCCGATCACAAAATGCCCCTGCGCATCGGTGACCGCATCCTGGCGGATCGCGGTGGGTGCCAGCGTGCCGCCTGCAGTGAGCACGTCGGCCAGCCGCACATGCACGCCAGCCACCGGTTGCCCGGCGCGGATCACCGTGCCGCTGATCCGCGGCGCGGTGAGAACGTGATGCGGCCACACCACGCAGCCGGCGAGGCCCGCGAACAGGCAGGCAAACAGGATGCACAGCAGGAGCTGAAAAACCGGCCTCATGCCGCCGCGCCCTCGGCTGCCGCGGCGGGCTGACCGGTGCCGGCCAGCGCGGCGATGGCGGCAGGGTTCATGCGGCAGGCCAGCCATTCCCTCATCACCACCGCGCCCAGCGATTCGTAGAAGGCGATCGACGGCGCGTTCCAGTCCAGCACCGACCACTGCAGCCGCGGCAACTGCTCGGTCACGCAACGCTGCGCGAGATGCGCGATCAGCGCCTTGCCGATGCCGTGGCCGCGAAACGGCGGGCGCACGAACAGGTCTTCCAGATAGATGCCGGCGCGGCCATTGAAGGTGGAGTAGTTGTAGAACCACAGCGCGAAGCCGGCGACTTCGCCGTGCCACAGCGCGATGTCGCAGTGCGCGCGCGGCGTGGCGCCGAACAGGTCGCGGCGCAGGTCGTCTTCGCTGGCATCGACCTCGTGCAGCAGCTTTTCGTAATCGGCCAGCGCGCGGATCAGCGCCAGGATCCCGGGCACGTCGGCCACGGTCGCGGGACGCAGCTGCAGCGCGGCGGATGTCGGGTTCGTGGCCATCAGCCTACCGCCCCTTCCAGCGATACCTCGAGCAACTTCTTCGCCTCCACCGCGAACTCCATCGGCAGCTCGCGGAACACCTGCTTGCAGAAGCCGTCGACGATCATCGAGACGGCGTCCTCCTCGCGGATGCCGCGCGCGCGGCAGTAGAACATCTGCTCGTCGGAAATCTTCGAGGTGGTCGCCTCGTGCTCGACGATCGCGCTGGGGTTTTTCACCTCCATGTACGGGAAGGTGTGCGCGCCGCAGCGCTTGCCGATCAGCAGGCTGTCGCACTGGGTGTGGTTGCGCGCGCCGTCGGCGCCCTTCTCCATCCGGACCAGGCCGCGATAGCTGTTGGAGCTGCGCCCCGCGCTGATGCCCTTGGCGACGATCTTCGACTTGGTGTGCTTGCCGAGATGGATCATCTTGGTGCCGGTGTCGGCCTGCTGGTGGTGATGGGTCAGCGCCACCGAATAGAACTCGCCCACCGAGCGGTCGCCGCGCAGGATGCAGCTGGGGTATTTCCAGGTGATCGCCGAGCCGGTCTCGACCTGGGTCCAGCTGATCTTGGAGTCGTCGCCGCGGCAATCGCCGCGCTTGGTGACGAAGTTGTAGATGCCGCCGAGGCCGTTCTCGTCGCCGGGATACCAGTTCTGCACGGTGGAATACTTGATCTGCGCGCGCTCCAGCGCCACCAGCTCGACCACCGCCGCGTGCAGCTGGTTCTCGTCGCGCTTGGGCGCCGTGCAGCCTTCCAGATAGGAGACGTGGCTGCCCTCCTCGGCCACGATCAGGGTGCGCTCGAACTGGCCGGTGTTCTGCGCATTGATGCGGAAGTAGGTGCTCAGCTCCATCGGGCAGCGCACGCCCTTCGGGATGAACACGAAGCTGCCGTCGCTGAACACGGCCGAGTTCAGCGCGGCGAAGAAGTTGTCGCCAGTGGGCACCACAC
>JAJXTX010000136.1 GCA_021783385.1 Pseudomonadota bacterium | reverse complement strand
CCCGGTGCCGCGATCAATCCGTTCTACGCGGCGCTCAAGGAACGTGGCAGCATCCGCCACATCCTGGCGCGTCACGTCGAGGGCGCCTCGCACATGGCCGACGGCTATACCCGCGCCTGCGCCGGCAACATCGGCGTGTGCGTGGGCACCTCCGGCCCCGGCGGCACCGACATGATCACCGGCCTGTACACCGCCATGGCGGACTCGGTGCCGATCCTGTGCATCACCGGCCAGGCGGCGCGCGCCAAGCTGCACAAGGAGGATTTCCAGGCGGTCGACATCGAGACCATCGCCAAAGGCGTGAGCAAGTGGGCGGTGTGCGTGCGCGAGCCGGCGCTGGTGCCGATGGTGTTTCAGCAGGCCTTCCACGTGATGCGTTCGGGTCGCCCGGGGCCGGTGCTGATCGACCTGCCGATCGACGTGCAGATGGCCGAGATCGAATTCGACGAAGACACCTACGAGCCGCTGCCACTGCACCAGCCGGTCGCCTCGCGCAAGCAGGCGGAAAAGGCACTGGCGATGCTCAACGCCGCCGAGCGGCCGCTGATCGTCGCCGGCGGCGGCATCATCAACGCCGACGCCAGCGCGCTGCTGGTGGAGTTCGCCGAACTGACCGGCATCCCGGTGATTCCCACCCTGATGGGCTGGGGCACGATCGCCGACGACCATCCGCTGATGGCCGGCATGGTCGGGCTGCAGACCAGCCACCGCTACGGCAATGCGACCTTCCTGGAATCGGACTTCGTGCTCGGCATCGGCAACCGCTGGGCCAACCGGCACACCGGCTCGATCGAGGTGTATACCAAGGGCCGCCGCTTCGTCCACGTGGACATCGAGCCGACCCAGATCGGGCGCGTGTTCGGGCCGGACTTCGGCATCGTCTCGGATGCCGGCGCGGCGCTGCGGCGCTTCATCGAGGTGGCGCGCGAAATGCAGGTCAGCGGCGCGCTGAAGGACCGTTCCGCGTGGGCGGCGGCCTGCGCGCACCGCAAGCGCAGCATGCTGCGCCGCAGTGACTTCGACAGCGTCCCGCTGAAGCCGCAGCGCGTCTACCAGGAGATGAACGAGACCTTCGGCCGCGATACCTGCTACGTCACCACCATCGGCCTGTCGCAGATCGCCGGCGCGCAGTTCCTCAAGGTCTACCACCCGCGCAACTGGATCAACTGCGGCCAGGCCGGCCCGCTCGGCTGGACGCTGCCGGCGGCGCTGGGCGTGCGTGCCGCCGATCCGCAGCGCCGCATCGTGGCGCTGTCCGGCGACTACGATTTCCAGTTCATGATCGAGGAGCTGGCGGTGGGCGCACATCACAAGCTGCCCTACCTGCACGTGGTGGTGAACAACTCCTACCTCGGCCTGATCCGCCAGGCGCAGCGCAATTTCAAGATGGATTTCGAGGTCAGCCTGGCCTTCGACAACATCAACATCCGGCCGGATGAGGACCTGCTGCGCGGCTACGGCGTGGATCACGTGGCGGTGGCCGAGGGGCTGGGCTGCAAGGCGATCCGGGTAAAGAAGCCGTCCGAGTTCAAGGCGGCGTTTGCCGAGGCCGAGCGGCTGATGGCCGAGCACCAGGTCCCGGTGGTGCTGGAGTTCATCCTGGAGCGGGTGACCAACATCGCCATGGGCACCGAGGTGGACAGCGTCAACGAGTTCGAGGAAATCCTCTGCCTGGATCCGACGCTGTCGATCAGCAGGAGCCAGGACATGACATCGACCACCGCCGACGCGGCGGCGCCCGCCGCACGCTGAATTGCGCTGTCCCGCACCTGGAACGATGAGGATCGCATGCCGAAATTCGCTGCCAACCTGACCATGATGTTCAACGAGCTGCCGTTTCTGGAACGCTTCGACGCCGCGGCGGCGGCCGGCTTCGGCGCGGTCGAATTCCTGTTTCCGTACGACTACCCGGCGCACGCGCTGCGCGACCGGCTTGATCGGAACGGGCTGCAGCTGGTGCTGCACAACCTGCCGGCCGGCGACTGGGGCGCGGGCGAGCGCGGCATCGCCTGCGATCCCTCGCGGACGGACGAGTTCCGCCAGGGCGTCGACCGCGCCATCGAGTATGCGCAGGCGCTGGGCTGTCCGCGGGTCAACTGCCTGGCCGGCATCGTCGCCGAGCGTCAGCACGACATCGCGCAGCGCACGCTGATCGAAAACCTGCGCCACGCCGCACAGCAGCTGCGCGCGGCCGGCATCACGCTGCTGCTGGAGCCGGTCAATACGCGCGACATTCCCGGCTTTTTCGTGAATCGCTCGCAGCAGGCGCTGGCGATCATCGATGCCGTCGGCGCGGACAACCTGCAGCTGCAGTTCGACCTCTATCACGCGCAGGTGATGGAAGGCGATCTGACCCACACCATCGAGACGCAGTTCAGCCGCATCGGCCATCTGCAGCTGGCCGACAATCCCGGCCGGCACGAGCCCGGCACCGGCGAGATCAACTATCCCTACCTGTTCCGGCGACTCGATGAGCTCGGCTACCAGGGTTGGATCGGCTGCGAATACAAGCCGCAAACCACCACCACGGCCGGGCTGGACTGGTTCGCGCCATGGCGCCGCGCCGGCTGAGACAGCGCGCTCGACCCGTTTCCAACTCACAAGGAACGCGACATGAGCAAGATCGGATTCATCGGCCTCGGCATCATGGGCCAGCCCATGGCCAGCCATCTGCTTGCCGGCGGCCACAGCCTGTTCGTGCACAGCCGCGGGCAGGCACCGCAGGCGCTGCTCGACGCCGGCGCCACGCCCTGCGTCGACGGCCGCGAGGTGGCGCAGCAGGCCGATATCATCATCCTGATGTTGCCCGACACGCCCGACGTGGAAGCGGTGCTGTTCGCTGACAACGGCGTCGCCGCCGGCCTCGCCGCCGGCAAGATCGTGGTCGACATGAGCTCGATCTCGCCGATCGCCACCAAGGATTTCGCCGCGCGCATCAACGCGAAGGGCTGCGACTATCTCGACGCGCCGGTGTCCGGCGGCGACGTGGGCGCCAAGGCCGGCACCCTGACCATCATGGTCGGTGGCCCGCAGCGCGCGTTCGACACGCTCAGGCCGGTGTTCGAGCTGATGGGCAAGAACATCACCCTGGTCGGCGGCAACGGTGACGGCCAGACCACCAAGGTAGCCAACCAGATCATCGTGGCGCTGACCATCGAGGCGGTAGGCGAGGCGCTGCTGTTCGCCTCGCGCGCTGGCGCCGATCCGGCCCGCGTGCGGCAGGCACTGATGGGTGGATTCGCCGCCTCGCGCATTCTCGAAGTGCACGGCGAGCGCATGATCCAGCGCAACTTCAAGCCCGGCTTTCGCGTCGAGCTGCACCAGAAGGATCTGAATCTCGCTCTGGAGGGCGCGCGCGCGCTCGGCGTGAGCCTGCCCAACACGGCGACCTGCCAGCAGCTGTTCAACGCCGCGAGCGCTGCCGGCGGCCGCGCGTGGGATCACTCCGGCATGGTCAAGGTGCTGGAGCAGCTGGCGCACCATGAGATCGGCGCCAAGCCGGCCGAGCCGGCGACCGGCAGCCGCTGAGCCAGTGCAGGAATCCGCCATGCCCGAGTCTGTCACCCCCGCGACCGAGGCCGACCTGCTGCAGCAGATGTTTCAGGCGGCGGTGGACGCTGCCGCAGCAAAAATCTGCCTGCCGCCGCATCTGCCCGCGCCGCCGCGCGGCCGCACCGTGGTGGTCGGCGCCGGCAAGGCCGCCGCCGCCATGGCACAGGTGGTGGAAGCGCAGTGGCCGGCCGACCGCGCGCTGACGGGCCTGGTGGTGACGCGCTATCACCACGGCGTGGGTGCGCTGCGCCGGATCGAGGTGGTGGAGGCCGGGCATCCGGTGCCCGACGCAGCCGGGCAGCAGGCCGCCACCCGCATGCTGGCGCTCCTCGAGGGGCTCGGCCCCGACGACCTGGTGCTGTGCCTGATCTCCGGCGGCGCCTCGGCCCTGCTGGCACTGCCGGCGCCGGGCCTGAGCCTGGCCGACAAGCAGGCGGTGGCGCGCGCCTTGCTGCGCAGCGGCGCCCGCATCGAGGAGATGAACTGCGTGCGCAAGCACCTGTCGGCGATCAAGGGCGGGCGACTGGCGCAGTCGGCGGCGCCGGCGCGGCTGGTCACGCTGATGATCTCCGACGTGCCCGGCGATGATCCCTGCGTGATCGGTTCCGGCCCCACCGTGCCCGATACCAGCACGCTGGCCGAGGCGCGCGCGGTGCTGGCGCGCTACGGCATCACGCCGCCGCCGGCGGTGGCCGCACGGCTGCACGATGCCGCGGCGGAGACGCCCAAGCCGGGCGACGCGGCCTTCGCGCGCAGCGAGGCGCGGATCATCGCCACGCCGCAGCAGTCGCTGGAGGCCGCGGCCGAAGTGGCGCGCCGCCACGGCGTGACGCCGGTGATCCTGGGCGACGCGATCGAGGGCGAGGCGACCGAGGTGGCGCGGGTGATGGCCGGCATCGCGCGCCAGTGCGCGATGCACGGGCAGCCGGCGGCGCCGCCGTGCGTGCTGCTGTCCGGCGGCGAGACCACCGTCACGCTGCGCGGCAACGGCCGCGGCGGCCGCAATGCCGAGTTTCTGCTGGCGCTGGGCGTGGCGCTCGACGGACATCCGCACATCCACGCGATCGCCTGCGATACCGATGGCATCGACGGCACCGAGGACAACGCCGGTGCACGACTGGCACCGGACAGCCTGGCACGCGCGGCGGCGCGCGGCGTCGATGCCCGTGCGCGGCTGGCCGACAATGACGGCTACGGCTTTTTCGCGGCGCTGGACGATCTGGTGATCACCGGCCCCAGCCGCACCAACGTCAACGATTTCCGCGCCGTGCTGATTACCCGTCTGTCGCAGGATCGCGCATGATCGGCGCATTGGCCGGCATCGCTGCGCCGCAGGGCGCCGGGCGCGGTGCCCGGAGCGCCGCCGGAAACAATCCGGCCCCGTGCGACAGCCCGGTGCATGCACCGGCGTGGAGACATGCATGTTGACGATGCCACTGCCTGACCAGAGCGTGCTGGCGCGCCGCGCCGAGATCGTGCGTGCGCTGCGCGCGATCGTGCCCGGCGAAGGCGTGATCGATGCCGCCGACGAGCTGCGCGCCTACGAAAGTGACGGGCTGACCGCCTACCGCATGCCGCCGATGGTGGCGGTGCTGCCGGAAAACACCGCACAGGTGGTGCAGGTGATGCGCTACTGCCAGTCGCTCGGGATCAAGGTGGTGCCGCGCGGTGCCGGCACCTCGTTGTCCGGCGGCGCGCTGCCGCTGGAAGACGGCGTGCTGCTGGGGCTGGGCAAGTTCAAGCGGATCCTGGAGATCGACTACGACAACCGCTGCGCGGTGGTGCAGCCCGGCGTCACCAACCTGGCCATCAGCCACGCGGTGCATGAGCGCGGCTTCTACTACGCCCCGGATCCCTCCAGCCAGATCGCCTGCACCATCGGCGGCAACGTGGCGGAGAACTCCGGCGGCGTGCACTGCCTGAAGTATGGCCTGACCACCAACAACGTCATCGGCCTGGAGCTGGTGACCATCGACGGCGAGGTGCTGCGCCTGGGCGGCAAGCACTTTGACGCCGGCGGCTACGACCTGCTGGGGGTGATGGTCGGCTCCGAGGGGCTGCTCGGCGTGGTTACCGAGGTGACCGTGCGCATCCTGCCGCGGCCGCCCGGCGCGCGCGCGGTGCTGCTCGGCTTTCCGACCATCGAAGGCGCCGGCGACTGCGTCGCCGGCATCATCGCCGCGGGGATCATTCCCGGTGGCATGGAGATGATGGACCGGCCGGCGACGGCGGCGGCCGAGGCCTTCGTCCACGCCGGCTATCCGCTGGACGCGGAGGCGGTGCTGATCGTCGAGCTGGACGGCTGCGAGGCCGAGGTCGATCACCTGATCGCGTCGGTGGAGCAGCTCGCCGCGCGCCACGGCGCCAGCAGCGCGCGCGTCAGCCAGTCGGACGAGGAGCGCCTGCTGTTCTGGGCCGGGCGCAAGGCCGCCTTCCCGGCGGTCGGGCGGATCTCGCCGGACTATTACTGCATGGACGGCACCATCCCGCGCAAGCGCATCGGCGAAGTGCTCGCGCGCATGCGCCAGATGCAGGATACCTACGGGCTGCGCGTGGCCAACGTGTTCCATGCCGGCGACGGCAACCTGCACCCGCTGATTCTCTACGACGCCAACCAGCCCGGCGAACTGGATCGCGCCGAGGCCTTCGGCAGCGACATCCTGCGGCTGTGCGTGGAGGTCGGCGGCGTGCTCACCGGCGAGCACGGCGTCGGGGTCGAAAAGCGCGACCTGATGGGAACGATGTTCACCGAGGTCGACCTCGACCAGCAGCAGCGGCTGAAGTGCGCGTTCGACCCGCAGGGGCTGCTCAACCCCGGCAAGGTGTTTCCGCTGCTGCACCGCTGCGCCGAGCTGGGCCGCGTGCACGTGCACGCGGGGCAGACGCGCTTCCCCGACCTGCCACGGTTCTAGGGGCCAGCGCCGTGACCGTCTTCCAGCCTGCCGATGCCGCCGAAGCGGCCGACCTGATCGCTGCCGCCGCGGCCGGGCGCCAGCCGCTGGAGCTCCTCTCCGGCGGCAGCAAGCGCGGCCTCGGCCGTCCGCCGCAGACGCCGCACCAGCTCGACGCGTCGCGGCTGAGCGGCGTCATCGACTACGACCCGCCGGAGCTGCAGCTGACCGCGCACGCCGCCACGCCGATGGCACAGATCGAAGCGCTGCTGGCCGACCACCACCAGATGCTGGCGTTCGAACCGCCGGACTGGCGCGCGCTGCTGGGCAGCGGCGGCACGCCGACCCTGGCCGGCGTGATCGCCTGCAACCTGGCCGGACCGCGCCGGGTGCGCGCCGGCGCGGCGCGCGATCACATCCTCGGATTTTCCGGCGTCAACGGCCGCGGCGAGCCGTGGAAGTCCGGCGGCAAGGTGGTGAAAAACGTCACCGGCTACGACCTCAGCAAGCTGCAGTGCGGCGCTTACGGCACGCTGTCGCTGCTGACCCGGATCAGCGTGCGGGT
>JAJXTX010000135.1 GCA_021783385.1 Pseudomonadota bacterium | reverse complement strand
GCGGCGTTCTTCCGCAGCGAGCTGAAGACCCTGCTGGAACTGCCGGACAACCGGCTCGCCGGGCCGCTGGATACGCTCACCGGCTCCTACGCCGGCGCGCAGGGCTGGGGCCAGTTCATGCCGTCGAGCATCCGCGATTTCGCGGTGGATGCGGACGGCGCGGGGCGCGTCGACCTGCAGCATTCGCTGCCGGACATCTTCGCCAGCGTGGCGAACTACTTCGTCCAGCATGGCTGGGTCAGCGGCGGTCCGGTGGCGGCGCGGGCGCAGCCGGATGCGGCGGCCAAACCGATCACGGTCAAGGATGCGCAGCCGCAGTGGCCGCTGGAGCAGCTGGAAGCGTGGGGCTATGCGCCGCTGCACGCGCTGGATCCGGCGCAGCCGACCAGCCTGCAGACGCTCGACGGCCCGAACGGCACGGAATACTGGTTCACCTTCCAGAACTTCTACGTGATCACCCGCTACAACCGCAGCCCGCTGTACGCACTGGCGGTCGACCAGCTGGCCAAGGCGATCGCGGCCGGCGTGCAGCAGGCGGATGCCGCGCCATGAGGTATGCGCGGTCAGTGGGGCTGGTGCTTGCGGTGCTGCTGCTGGCGGCCTGCAGCGGCGGCCGCACGCGCCCCGTGCACGCGGCCTGGCACGGCCGTGCCGCCGTGCCCGCCACCCGCGAACGCTTCCGCGACGACCTCAGCCGGCCACAGTCCAGCCGTTACCGCGACGGCAGCGACAGCGTGCCGGACGGGCCGCCGCCGGACATCAGCAAGCTGCCCGAGCCGGTGCCCAGGGTCGAGCCGCGCTCGCTCTACGGCAACAAGTCGCCGTACACGGTGCTGGGGAAGACCTATCGCGTGCTGCCCACCGCGCGCGGCTACGACGAGCGCGGCATCGCCTCGTTCTACGGCAACAAGTTCCACGGCTACAAGACCTCCAGCCTGGAAAACTACGACATGTACGCGTTCTCCGCCGCCAGCAAGACGCTGCCGCTGCCGAGCTACGCGCGCGTCACCAACCTGCAGAACGGCAAGAGCGTGATCGTGCGGGTCAACGATCGCGGTCCGTTCGTGGCGGGCCGGCTGATCGATCTTTCCTACGCCGCGGCGGTGAAGATCGGCATCTGGCCCAAGGGCACCGGCCTGGTCGAAGTGCGCGGCATCGATCCGCGCAAGCCAGTCGCGGAACTGCCGCCGCCGCCCGTGGTCACAGCACGTCAGCCGGGCATCTATCTGCAGGTGGGCGCGTTTTCCGATGTCGACAATGCCGAGCGGGTGGCCAGCCGCCTGCGCGAAGCGAATTTCGCGCCGGTGCAGGTGATCGAGGCGCAGGTCAACGGCCAGCGCGTCCGCCGCGTGCGGGTGGGCCCGCTGAACGACGTCGAAAGCGCCGACCGGGTGAGTGTCCGGATCGAGCAGATGGGTCTGCCGCGGCCGCAGGTCGCGGTAGACTGAGCAGGGTTTGCATACGCACTTCACGCATGCCGGTGCCGCGCCGCCCCGGTATTCCAAGACTGGACTGAACCTCACGATGAAATTTCTCCGCCGCACCCTGTTTCCGCTGGCTGCCTTCACGCTGCTGCTCGGCGTTGCCGTCGCCCAGACGCCGCCCTTGCCTGCGCCGATACCGCGGCCGGTGGTACCGCAGGTACCGGTGCCGCCGCCGCCGGACGTGGACGGCCAGAGCTGGGTGCTGATGGATTACGCCACCGGCCAGATCATCGCCTCGAAGAACCCTGACGAACGCCGCGCGCCGGCCTCGCTGACCAAGGTGATGACCGAGTACGTGGTGGCCGCGGAACTGGCCGCCGGAAGGATCCATGCGAACGACATGGTTACCATCAGCGAGCACGCGTGGCGGGCCGGCGGCGCGGGCACCGATGGCTCCACCAGCTTTCTCAAGCTGGGCAGCCAGGTGGATCTGGAGGACCTGCTGAAAGGCATGATCGTGCAATCGGGCAACGATGCGGCCATCGCGCTGGCCGAGCACACGGCCGGCTCCGAGCAGGCATTTGTCGGCCTGATGAACGCGTACGCCAAGCAGCTGGGCATGGTCAACACGCACTATTCGGACGCCTCCGGCTATCCGGTGGACGACCACTACAGCACCGCGCGTGACATCGCGACGCTCACGCGTGCGCTGATCCACAATTTTCCGGACCAATACGCGGTCTCCAAGATCAAGGAGTTCGAGTGGAACGGCATCAAGCAGCAGAATCGCGTCACGCTGCTGTGGCGCGATCCCACTGTCGATGGCGTAAAGACCGGTTACACCGCGGCCGCCGGTTATTGCATGGATGCCTCGGCCAAGCGCGGCGATGAGCGCATGATTGCCGTGGTCATGGGCGCCAGCAGCGAGAGGGCGCGCGCCGACTCGGCCATGGCCCTGCTCAACTACGGCTTCAATTTCTACGAGACGCACCGGCTGTATGACGCCAGCAAGCCGCTGGCCACACCGCGGCTGTGGAAGGGCGCGGCGAACCAGCTGCCGATCGGCGTCGCCGAGAACGTGCTGGTCACCGTCAAGCGCGGCGACTACGACAAGCTCAAGGCCACCATGGACATTCCGGCCACCCTGATCGCGCCGTACAGGAAGGGCCAGCAAATCGGTACGCTGCGTATCTCGCTCGCCGGCCAGCCGGTGCAGACGGTGCCGCTGATCGCGCTGGCCGATGCGCCGCAGGGCGGCTTCTTCGCGCGCCTGTGGGACACCATCCTGCTGTGGTTCCACGGCAGCAAGGGCAACACCGAACAGGCGCCGGCGACGAAGTGATGCAGCCGATCGACTTCAGCAAGGCGCAGCAGGACGGCCGGGGTTTCCAGTTTCCCGGCGAGTTCGAGATCACCGCGGTCGGCAGCGCCAGTGCCAACCTGCCGACCCACGTGCCGCAGCTGCTGGAACGTGTCGGCCTGCGGGTGCTGCACGAGAGCGTGCGGCACCGGCATTCCGGCGCCGGCAATTTCGTCTCGGTCACGGTCGCCTTCCACTGCGACAGCCGTGAGCAGTACGAGGCCGCGCACCACGCCCTGCGCGCGAGTCCGGATATCCGCTACACCATGTGAAGCTCCGCGGGAGCGCACCCTGTGCGCGATCCTTTCCGCTCCGATCGACATCAGGGCCATCGCGCACAAGGCGCGCTGCTTCAATTGTTGCAAGGTCACCCGTCATGCCGCTGCCGCTGAATATCCGTCGCCTGGGCCGCCAGCCGTACCCGCCGGTGTGGCGCGCGATGAGCGCGTTCACCGACAACCGCACGGCGGACACGGTGGATGAGCTGTGGCTGCTGGAACACGACCCGGTGTTCACCCTGGGCCAGGCCGGCAAGCAGGAGCACGTGCTGGCGCCGGGCGATATTCCGGTGCTGCCGGTGGATCGCGGCGGCCAGGTGACCTACCACGGCCCGGGCCAGATCGTGGCCTATCCGCTGCTCGACCTGCGCCGGCTTGGCGTGGGCGTGCGCGAGCTGGTCAGCCGGATCGAGCAGGCGATCATCGACACGCTGGCGCATTGGCAGATCCAGGCGCTGCGGCGCGAGGGCGCACCCGGCGTGTATGTGGGCGACGCCAAGGTGGCAGCGCTTGGCCTGCGCGTGCGGCGCGGCTGCAGCTTTCACGGGCTGGCCTTCAACGTGGCCATGGATCTGGAGCCGTTCCAGCGCATCAACCCCTGCGGCTACAGCGGGCTGGCCGTCACGCAGATGGTAGACTTGGGCGGTCCGTCGCAGTTGGCCACGGTCGAGGACGCGCTGGTGGAGGCGTTCTGCCGCCAGTTCGATCTTGCTGCCGAGCCCGCTGCCCCCGTCTTACCCGAACTCCCCGCGCGCGCGGCGGTCTGAGCTGTCTACATGAGCGAAACGTCCCCATCCTCCCGCAGCATCCCGATCAGCGTCGTCGCCGCGATGCCGGCCGCCGAGAAGCAGCTCGGCAGCGACAAGATCGCGCTGAACCGCGCCGGTTTCGACACTGCCGTGCCTGCCCTGCGCAAGCCGTCGTGGATCCGCGTGCGACTGCCGCAGGGCAATGCCGTGCAGCAGCTGAAGGCGCGCCTGCGCGACAACGCGCTGGTCACCGTGTGCGAGGAGGCGTCCTGCCCGAACATCCACGAATGCTTCAGCAAGGGCACCGCCACTTTCATGATCCTGGGCGAGGTGTGCACCCGCCGCTGCTCGTTCTGCGATGTGGCGCATGGTCGGCCACTGCCGCCCGATGAGCTGGAGCCGGCGCGGCTGGCGCAGACCATCGCCGACATGCGGCTGAAGTACGTGGTGATCACCTCCGTCGATCGCGACGACTTGCGCGATGGCGGCGCTGCCCATTTCGCCAGCTGCATCCGTGCGGTGCGCCATGCCAGCCCGGCCATCCGGATCGAGATCCTCACCCCGGATTTCCGTGGCAAGGGCCGCATGGAGCGGGCGCTGGAAGTGTTGAGGGACTATCCGCCGGATGTGTTCAACCACAATCTGGAAACTGTGCCGCAGCTGTACCGCGAAGTGCGTCCCGGGGCCGATTACCAATGGTCGCTGGATCTGCTCAAGCGCTTCAAGGCGCAGCATCCGGACGTGCCGACCAAGTCCGGCATCATGCTGGGGCTGGGCGAGACGCATGAACAGGTGCTCGAGACGATGCGCGATCTACGCGCCCATGACGTCGAGATGATCACTATTGGCCAATACCTGCAGCCCACGCCGCACCACCACCCGGTGGTGCGCTACTGGACGCCGGAAGAATTCGAGGCCCTGCGCGTCGCTGGCGAGGCGATGGGTTTCCATCACGTCGCCTCCGGTCCGCTGGTACGTTCGTCCTATCACGCCGACCTGCAGGCCCACGCAGCCGGTGTCACCGAACACGCTTGAGAGAATCCATGAAACTCCGTTACCTGCTGACCCTGCTGCTTGCTCTCACCGTGACCTGCGTGTTCGCGCAGTCGGCGGCCGATCTCGGCGCCGGCCATCCGCCGCGCAAGGCTTCGGTATGGCCGCTCAAGCCCACCGCTGCCGAGGCGCAGGCGGCGCAGCTTTCCGCGCGCTTCCTGACCCGCTTCCACTACGACGCGCAGCCGCTCGACGACGCCATGTCGCAGCGCATCTACAAGGCCTACTTCAAGCTGATCGACGGCGAGAAGGTGTTCTTCACCCAGCAGGACATGGACAAGTTCGCCCCGCTGAAGACCAAGCTTGACGATGCGATCTGGAACGAGGACCTGAGCGCACCCTTCTCGATCTTCAACCTTTACGTGCAGCGCGCGGTGGAGCGCATGACCTATGCGCGCAGCCTGCTCAAGCAGGGCTTCGACTTCTCCACCAACGAGACCTACACCTTCGATCGCAAGAAGGCCGACTGGCCCAAGGATCAGGCCGCGCTGAACGAGCTGTGGCGCAAGCGCACCATGAACGACTGGCTGCGCCTGAAGCTGGCCGGCAAGACCGATGCGGAGATCCGCCAGACGCTGGACAAGCGCTACGCCGGCTACATCGAGCGGGTCAGGCAGCTCGATGGCGAGGACGCGTTCCAGACCTTCATGACCGCCTACGCCGAAACCACCGACCCGCATACCGACTATCTGAGCCCGCGCGCGGCGGAAAACTTCGACATCTCGATGAAGCTGTCGCTGGAAGGCATTGGCGCGGTGCTGCAGGCGCGTGACGACTACACCCAGGTCCGCGAGCTGGTGCCCGGCGGCCCGGCCGCCAAATCCGGCAAGATCCAGGTCGGCGACCGTATCGTGGGTATCGGCCAGGGCGACAGCGGCCCGATCACCGACGTGATCGGCTGGCGCCTGGACGACGTCGTCAACCGCATCCGCGGCAAGAAGGACACCACCCTGCGGCTGGAGATCATCCCGGCCGACACCGGGGTGGACGGCAAGCACGAGATCGTCACGCTGGTGCGCAAGAAGGTCAGCATCGAGGAGCAGGCGGCGAAGAAGAAAATCGTCGAGATCACGGACGGCGGCATCACGCGCAAGATCGGCGTGATCGAGCTGCCCACCTTCTATTCCGACTTCGGCGCGCGCAGCGAGGGCGTCAAGAACTTCAAGAGCGCCACCCGCGACGTCGCCAAGCTGATCGGCGAGCTCAAGGCCGCCGGCGTGCAGGGCCTGATCATGGACCTGCGCAACAACGGCGGCGGCTCGCTGGCCGAAGCCGATTCGATGACCGGTCTGTTCATCGACACCGGTCCGGTAGTGCAGGTGCGCGATGCCAAGGGCCATGTCGAGGTGCAGGGCGACGATCACCCGGGCATGGCCTGGAGCGGTCCGCTGGCGGTGCTGGTCAATCGCGGCTCGGCGTCGGCGTCGGAGATCTTCACTGCGGCGATCCAGGATTACCATCGCGGCCTGATCGTGGGCGAGCCCACCTTCGGCAAGGGCACCGTGCAGAACCTGGTCGACCTCGACCGCTTCGGCAGCAACCCCGACGGCGCGAAGCCACAGTACGGCGAGCTGAAAATGACCATCGCCGAGTTCTTCCGCATCAACGGCGGCTCGACCCAGCTGAAGGGCGTGACCCCGGACATCGAGTATCCGAGGAGCGGCGACGACAAGGAGTTCGGCGAGTCCACCTACGACAATGCGCTGCCGTGGACGCAGATCGCACCGGCCAGCTACCAGCCGGTGGCCAACCTGGACGCCTACCTGCCGCAGCTGCAGCAGGATCATCTGGCGCGCGTGGCGAAGTCGCCGGCGTGGAAGCTGATGCTGGACGAACTGGCCCAGTACAAGTCGATGCGCGACAAGACGTCTGTCTCGCTGAACTTCGCCACTCGCGAAGCCGAGCGCAAGCAGCAAGACGCGATTCAGGCCAGCTTCCGCGCCCGCCAGAAGGCGATCGACGGCAGCGACGCCTACCTCAAGGATGAGGAAACCAGCCTGGACGACGGCCTCGACGCCAGCGAGCGCAGCCTGAAGAGCGAGCTGAAGCAGGAGAAGGATGCGAAGAAGGCCAAGGACGTGTATCTGGACGAGACCGCGCACATCCTGTTCGACGCAGACGGCCTGATCCAGTCCAACCCCACGCTGGCGGC
>JAJXTX010000134.1 GCA_021783385.1 Pseudomonadota bacterium | reverse complement strand
GGACGTCCTGAAACAGTGCATTGGTGCCCAAGAGGGGACTCGAACCCCTACGACTTGCGTCGCTACCACCTCAAGGTAGTGCGTCTACCAGTTCCGCCACCTGGGCAGGTGTGTTGCCTAGTGCTTTGCCGGCTCGGTGGGAGTCGGCACCGCGCCCTGCGTTTTTGCAGGTGCGGCTTTTGCTGCTGCAGGGAGCAGCGGCTTGGCTGGGTTGGGTACTGCGGCGGAGGGTACTTCCGACGCGGTCACCGCAGCAGGCGCCGTTTTCGTGGCGGCAGGCTGGCCGGCCAGCCCGGACATCACGCCAAGGCCTGCGGCGTTGTTGCGCACTTCGCCGTTGCTGTGCAGGTATATGCCCATGCCGAGGCTGAGCAAAAAAAACAGCGTGGCCAGCACGCCGGTGGCGCGGGTAAGGAAAGTGGCTGAACCGCGCGCACCGAACACGGTGGCCGACGCGCCGCTGCCGAAGCCGGAGCCGGCGTCGGCACCCGCGCCGTTCTGCAGCAGGATCAGCACGATCATCGCCGCAGCGATCAGAATGTAGAACACGCTGAAAATGACGAACATGATTTCTATTGAGCCTGTAGCGCCTGGTGCGCCGCGGCGCATATGCCAAGGAAGTCGGATGCGGTCAGGGAGGCACCGCCGATCAGTCCTCCGTCCACGTCCGCCTGCGCGAACAATTCAGCAGCGTTTGCCGCCTTGACGCTGCCGCCGTAAAGCAGTCGGGTCAGGCCGGCAATCATAACATCTTCCTTTTCAAGTTGGCTACGGATGAAGCCGTGCACCCGCTGCGCGACTTCGGGGGAGGCGGTGCGGCCCGTGCCGATCGCCCAGATCGGCTCGTAGGCAATCACGGCGGTATCGAAGCTGGCGATGCCGTTGATTTTCAGGACTGCCTGAAGTTGCCGCGCAATCACCGCCTCGGTCGCGCCCGCCTCGTGCTGCTGCAGTGTCTCGCCCACGCAGAGGATCGGCGTGAGCCCGCCGGCGCAAGCCGCGGCAAACTTGCGCGCGACCAGCTCATCGCTCTCGCCGTGGTACTGGCGACGCTCGGAGTGGCCCACGAGTGCCCATTGCGCACCGACATCCAGCAACATCGCCGCGGAGACCTCACCGGTGTAGGCGCCTTGCCCGGCGTGTTCGCTCACGTCCTGCGCACCGAAGCCCAACCCTGATCCCGCATGCTGCGTGGCCAGGGCGGCGATGTAGGGAAAGGGGGGAAACACCACCGCATCAATGGATACCGGTCTGGCGGCAGCGATTTCGCTGACCAGCGCCGCCGCCATCGACCGGCTTCCATGCATTTTCCAGTTGCCCGCCACGAGTTTCGTGCGCATCGTGAGTATTCGCTGCCATCAAACAACAAGCTTAGCGAGGGGTGCAGCGGTCGGCAAACCCGCAAGCTGATGGCGCTTCAGCGCCCAACCGGTCAAGAATGGCGGCCCGCCGACAGGAATACCGCCATGCCCGCTGCCCGCCCCCTCAGTCTGATCACCGGCGCCTCGGCCGGCATCGGCAGTGCCTTCGCGCAGCAGCTGGCCCTGCGCGGCCATGATCTGGTGCTGACCGCGCGCCGGCTCGATCGCCTGGAAGCGCTGGCCGTCGAGCTGCGCCAGCGACATGGCGGCCAGGTGACGGTGCTGCCCTATGACCTCGCCGATCCGGCAGCGCCGCAGCGGCTGTGTGATGAGCTGGCGCGGCGCGCACTGCAGGTGGACTGGCTGATCAACAACGCCGGCTACGGCGTGCCCGGCACGTTGGTGGCCAACGACTGGTCCACCCATGCGGATTTTCTGCGCGTGCTGCTGACTGCGCCGACCGAGCTGGCATGGCGACTGTTGCCGGGCATGCGCGCACGGCGCTACGGCCGCATCATCAATGTGGCCTCGCTCGCGGGCCACGTGCCCGGCCCCGCCGGGCACACACTGTACGCCGCCGCCAAGGCATACATGATCCGGTTCTCCGAATCGCTGGCGCTGGAAAACGGCGAGGCCGGCGTGCACGTGTGCGCGCTGTGCCCGGGCTTCACCTGGTCGGAGTTCCACGACGTCACCGGCACCCGCGACAAGATGAACCAGCTGCCCGGCTTCATGTGGCTGAGCGCGGAGGAAGTGGTGCGTCAGGGCATCGCCGCGGTCGAGCGCGGCGACGCGATGCTCGTCACCGGGCGCGTCAATCGCCTGATCAAGACGGCCGTGCAGCTGATGCCCGACCGGCTGGCGCGATGGCTGTCCGCACGCGAATCGAAGCGCTACCGCCATACCAGCGAGTAGCTGCCGGCACCGCCGGGATCAGATCAGCTTGATCTCGCGCAGTCGCTGCATCAGGTAGTCGTGCGCGGTGATCGAGGTGTCGTAGCGGCGCGGGTTGTCCGGCGTGATGCAGGAGTCGAGCGGGTCGAGCACCACGTCAGGATTCGGGTGCAGGAAGAACGGCACCGAGTAGCGCGGCTTGCGCGCACTGGCATTCGGCGGGTTGACGACGCGGTGCGTGGTCGACGGATACACGTGGTTGCTGAGCCGCTGCAGCATGTCACCGATGTTCACCACGATCGCGTCGCCCTCGGTGGTGATCGGCAACCATTGACCGTCGCTCAGCACTTCCAGGCCTTCGGCGCTGGCGCCCACCAGCAGGGTGATGAAGTTGATGTCCTCGTGGGCGCCGGCGCGCACATTCGGCATGCCGGCCTCATCGCCGATGGGTGGGTAGTGGATCGGACGCAGGATCGAGTTGCCGAGGTCGGTCTTGTCCTCGAAGAAGCTTTCCGGCTGGCCGATGTGCAGTGCCAGTGCGCGCAGCACGCGCGTGCCCAGCTGATCCAGCGCCTCGTACAAGGCGTAGCCGCCGAGGCGAAAATCCGGTACTTCGGCGGGCCAGAGGTTGGCCGGCATCACGTCGGCGAAGCGCGAGTCGCGTGGAATCTCGCGGCCGATATGCCAGAACTCCTTCAGGTCCGGGTATTGGCTGTCCTTGGCTGTCTCCACCTTGAATGGCGTGTAGCCGCGCGCACCGCCGCTGCCGGCCACGTGGTACTTCAGCTTGACCTCGGTGGGCAACGCGAAGAACTGCACGAAGGCGTCATAGGCGCTGTCGATCAGCTCACGCGGGATGCCGTGGCCGCGGATGCAGCAGAAACCAAACCGCCGGTAGGCCGCGCCCAACTCGGCCACGAACGCGGCGCGATCGGTGTCGTAGCGACGGATATCGAGGGTGGGAACTTGCCTCATGAGGCCTCCGCCAGATGGGTGGCCGCGCCCGCCCGCACCGCGTCGGCGAGCCGGTTGGCCAGCTGCTGCACTTCCGCCGCGTCGGCCGCCTCGATGGTGACGCGCACCAGCGGCTCGGTGCCGGAGGCGCGCAGTACCACCCGGCCGCGGCCCTGCAGGATGCCTTCCACCTGCGCCAGCGCTGCCTGCACGGTGGCACCGGCCAGCGCCTCGCGTGCCCCCGCGGCGCGCACGTTGAGCATCACCTGCGGCAATTTTTTCAGCCCTTGGCGGGCCACGGCCAGATCCTGGCCGGACCGCACCAGCGCCTCCAGAACGGCCAGCGCGGCGACAATGCCGTCGCCGGTGGTGGCACGATCCAGACACAGGATGTGGCCGGAGGTCTCGCCGCCAAGGTTGCCGTCGTGCTGCTGCAGCAGCTGCATCACGTAGCGATCGCCCACGTTGGCGCGCAGCAGCGGCACGCCCAGTTCGGCCAGCGCCAGCTGCAGGCCGTAGTTGCTCATCAGGGTGCCCACGACCGGCCCCTTCAGCAGACCGCGCGCCTGCAGGCTGCAGGCCAGCACGTAGAGAATGTCGTCGCCATCGGCCAGCTCGCCGTGCCGGTCGACCAGCATCACGCGATCGCCGTCGCCATCGAACGCAATGCCCAGATCCGCCGCGTGCGCAAGCACTGCCTGCTGCAGTGCCTCGGGATGGGTCGAGCCGACTTCGTGGTTGATGTTGAAACCGTCCGGCTTGTCACCGATCGCCAGCACCTCGGCACCGAGTTCGGCGAACACCTTGGGCGCCACCTGATAGGTGGCGCCGTGCGCGCAGTCGAGCACGATCTTCCATCCTTGCAGATTGAAGTCTTCCGTCACGGTGGCCTTGCAGAACTCGGCGTAGCGCGCCACCGCATCGCCAATGCGGATGGCTTTGCCAAGCTGCTCGGAGGCCACGGTGATGAAAGCCGCGTCGATTTCCTGCTCGATCGCCAGCTCGACCGCATCGGACAGTTTCTCGCCGCTGGCCGAGAAGAACTTGATGCCATTATCGTGGTGCGGGTTGTGCGAAGCGCTGATCACGATGCCGGCGCTGGCGCGCATCGAGCGGGTGAGGAAGGCCACCGCTGGCGTCGGCATCGGCCCGAGCAGCGCCACATCCGCCCCGGCGGCGACCAGCCCGGCTTCCAGCGCCGATTCGAACATGTAGCCGGAGATGCGGGTGTCCTTGCCGATCAGCACCTTCGGCCGCTCGCGGCTGTCGCGCGCCAGCACGCTGCCCACGGCGCGCCCCAGCCGCAGCATGAAATCCGCACTGATCGGCCATTGTCCGACCAGCCCGCGGATGCCGTCGGTACCGAAATATTTGCGCTGATTCATGATCCACGTCGTCCCGCGGCAGGCTGCCGCATCGGCAAAGCATAGCGCCGGGCAATGCCCGAACCGGCGACCGGGTGCCGGAGGTTCAATCGTCGTCCGGCCAGCGCGGGGCCGCCGCGGTCTTGCCCGCACGCTGCGGCACGCTGTCCACCGCATGCACCGCGCGCCACACCGCCAGCGCATCCACGGTGGCAGCCACGTCGTGCACGCGCACCATGCGCGCGCCGCGCTGCACGGCGATCAGCGCCGCCGCCACCGAGCCGGCCATGCGCGCGGCCGGCTCGAGGCGGCCGGTCAGCGCACCGATCATCGACTTGCGCGAGAGCCCGGCGTAGACGCCGGAGCCGAGGCTGCCGAAGCGCTCCAGCGCAGCGAGCAGGGCCAGGTTGTGTTCCTGCGTCTTGCCGAAGCCGAAGCCCGGATCGACCATCACCTTGCGCCGATCGATGCCGGCCAGCTCGCAGGCGAACAGCCGGTCGGTGAGAAAACGGTGCACTTCGCCGACCACGTCGTCATAGCGGGGATCGGCCTGCATGCTGCGCGGCTCGCCCAGCATGTGCATCAGGCACACCGGCACGCCCAGCTCGGCGACCGCATCCATCGCGTCATCGCGGCGCAGCGCATACACGTCGTTGATCATGCCCGCGCCGGCCGCCACCGCCGCGCGCATCACCTCGGGGCGCGAGGTGTCGATCGCGATCGGCAGCGCGGTGCGCGCGGCCAGCTGCCCGATCACCGGCAGCACCCGGCGCAGTTCCTCCTCGACCGGCACCTCGCACGCACCGGGCCGCGTGGACTCGCCGCCGACATCCAGCATGTCGGCGCCCTCCTCCGCCATCCGCAGCCCGTGCGCCACGGCAGCATCGACATCGTGATACAGGCCGCCATCGGAGAACGAGTCGGGAGTGACGTTCAGGATGCCCACCACCCGCGCGCGGTCGAGCCGCAGCGGGCGACCCGCGCAATCCAGCACTGGCGCAAACAGATCGATCGACATGCCTCTCCCCCACTTGTCCGGTGCCGCGCGCCGGCCGGCGCGCGGCCATCGCGTCACGCTGCGGGCATGCCGCCCAGCGCGCCCATGTGCAGGCGGTAATGGCGCAGCTCCGCGATCGAATCGCGGATGTCCGACAGCGCCGTATGCGCCGACTCCTTGCCGAAGCCCTTGGCGATCTCCGGCGCCCAGCGCCGCGCCAGCTCCTTCAGCGTGGACACGTCCAGATTGCGGTAGTGGAAATAGCGTTCCAGCCGCGGCATCTGCCGATGCATGAAGCGCCGGTCCTGACAGATCGAATTGCCGCACATCGGCGACTTGCCCGGCGGAACCCACGCCCGCAGAAACTCCACCGTGGCCTGCTCGGCCATCGCGTGATCGGTCTGCGAGATCAGCACCTGCCGCCACAGGCCGGACTTGTGGTGCTGGTTGGAGTTCCAGCTGTCCATCGATTCCAGCCGGTCGATCTCGTGGCGTATCGCGAACACCGGGCCGTCGGCAAGCACGTTGAGATCCTTGTCGGTGACCACCGTGGCGATCTCCAGGATCGAGTCGGCGTCGGTGTCCAGGCCGGTCATTTCCAGATCGATCCAGATCAGGTTGTCGTCGTGAACGTGGCTCATGGTTTCTCCTTGTGCCGCCGAGTTTATCAGCCTTGCGGCCGATGCTTTTGCCCGTGCGATGATGCGTCGATGCAGACCTTCCTCTGGCATGACTACGAGACCTCCGGCGCCGACCCGCGGCGCGACCGGCCGGTACAGTTCGCCGGCATCCGCACGACACTGGAGCTGGAGATCGTCGGCGAGCCGGTGATGTTCTTCGCACAGCCGTCGCTGGAGATGCCGCCGCACCCGGACGCCTGCCTGATCACCGGCATCACGCCGCAGCAGGCCGCACGTGAAGGCGTGACCGAAGCCGAGTTCGCTGCCCGCGTGCACGAGCAGCTGGCCGCGCCGGGTACCTGCGGGGTCGGCTACAACTCGCTGCGCTTCGACGACGAGTTCACCCGGCAGATGCTGTACCGAAACTTCTACGAGCCGTACGGCCGCGAGTGGGAAAACGGCAATTCGCGCTGGGATCTGATCGACCTGGTGCGGCTGTGCCAGGCGCTGCGGCCGGAAGGCATCATCTGGCCGCAGCGCGACGACGGTACGCCCAGCTTCAAGCTGGAGCATCTGGCGCGCGCGAATCAGCTGGCGCAGGAGCGCGCCCACGACGCGCTGTCGGACGTGCGCGCGCTGATCGAGCTGGCGCGACTGCTGCGCGTGCGCCAGCCGCGGCTGTGGGACTGGTACTACGGCCTGCGGCGCAAGCAGAAGGTGTTCGAGCTGCTCGATGTGGTGAACATGACACCGGTGCTGCACGTGTCCTCGCGCTATCCGGCCAGCCGCCACTGCCTGGCGATGATCGCGCCGCTGGCGCCGCATCCCAGTCGC
>JAJXTX010000133.1 GCA_021783385.1 Pseudomonadota bacterium | reverse complement strand
ACGGGCGCTTCTGCCTGCAGCCGACCGACACCCATCCGCGCTACCTGCTGCTGGCCACCGGCACCGGCGTCACCCCGTACCGCGCCATGCTGCCGCAGATCGAAAAGCTGCTGGCGCAAGGCGAGCGCCAGGTGGTGCTGCTGTATGGCGCGCGCAGCGAGGCCGAGTTGCTGTACGACGCGGAGTTCGAGGCGTTCGCCCGGCGCCACCCGAACTTCCTCTTTCACGGCTGCCTCAGCCGCCAGCCGCGCGCCGTGCCGCGCCCGACCGACCGCAGCGGCCACGTGCAGCACGTGCTGGCCGAACTGGGACCACACCCTGAGCGCGACATCGCCTACCTGTGCGGCAACCCGAACATGGTCGATGCCGCCTTCGAGGCGCTCAAGAGCCACGGCCTGCCGGTGGCGCAGATCCGCCGCGAGAAGTACATCTCGTCACGCTGATAAAGTTTGGCGGTCACGCGCCGATACTGGTATCAGGCAGGGATGACCTGCCACGCATGGCGCGTCAGCAAAACTCCGTTGCGCATTCACGCTTGTCGACGCTGCTCGTTCGTTCGTCCGAGCCTTAACCGGACCCTGCCGCAGCCTCTGCGCACACTGAAGTGTGAGCGCAGTCACAATTGCATAACCTGCGCAAGCAGAACCTGTAAAGGTCGGTATGTACCGGCCGAAGGCACCTTTAAGCACCCGATGATTTCGCGGGCGCTGCAAGGAGAACGGCATGACAGGTCAGTTTTGCACCGTCTTGGCAGGTTGCGCATTTGCCATGATCTTGGGTACCTCGAGCGCGAGGGCTGCGAGCGGACGGATCGCGTTTTCGGGCGCCGTCGTTGCACCTACCTGCGCGGCTGCCGGTATCTCCGCCGAATCCGCACAATCGATCTCTACCCACGCCGCATCGGCATCGCGGGAGTTCGCCTGCGGTGCTGCCGCGGCCCCGGCGGGTTCCGCAGAGACCTACAAGGTGACTGTGACGGCGCTCGATGGCGCGCCAACGAACGATCGCCTGCTGGCCTATTTCAGCGGCTACGTCACGAGGGCAGGCACCGCGGCCCGCGCCGCCGAACTTGTGACACAGACCTTCAATTAGCTGCCCGGGAGCCACCCAGGCATGGTCGGTGTCCGCCGAAGCCTACTGGTAGGACATGGTGAATGTGCCCGTGCCACATACAGGACCCGGTCCCGTCGGAGAGCCTGTGGCGTAGTACTGGGCATAGTAGTTCAGCGTCAACAGCCCGTTGGGGGAATTTCCGAGAGGTTGTGCGACGTCGAATTGAACCGGTTGCAAGTTGTTTTGCAGCACCTGGATACCGATGTTGGACGCCGATGTCCCCTGTGTACACGTTGCTGCCGACAGGATGACTCCAGTGGCGGTCGCTGGACGGGCGGTGCTCATGGTCAGGTAGAGCGACCAGCCCACGGGGCACGAATACTGGATGGTGAAAGGTGTCCGACCAGCTACCGAACCGACTCCCGGCAAGGCGTTGGTGGCGATCGTCGGCAAGATCACATCTTTGTTGCTGGAGACCGCTGTCACGTTGCACGTGCTCATCGACACGGTCACCGGGTTCAGGGTCAAGGTTCCGTATGCAAGGGAGGCGCCGCTGTAATAGAGCGTATTGCCCCAGAAGTTAGGCGGCGGCGGAACATTGTCCGTGTCGAAAAACTGCAGGATCTTGAGACTATTTATCGTGCCGGGAGAGACCGGGCCGGTCTTGACCAGTTGCGCGGTAAAGCTGGTCGAGATGGGATTGGGACTGCAGTTAAGCTGGAATCCGCCGTAATTACATTGGACCGTGCCGATAGCCCATCCAAGCGTGCCATTGGGACCGTTGTTTCCGCTGCTTGCCTGCGTCGGCGCCGAGGTAAGCCATACGTCGATCCCCGGCACATTGGTTTGCAGCAGGATGCCGCTGCCGCCGGGTGGGGTAGTGGTCAGGTCCAGGGGGGCCAATTGGCCGGTTTGCAGGGTGAAATTGTCGTAGTAGTTCGGCGTGCCTGCGTAGGCCTGCAGGCAGTCGATGCTCACCGTCACCGGCGGTGAGGGCTGCCCGATCTTCCCGTTGCTGGCGCCCGGTGCAATGCTGACGGAGGGGATGGAGATGGCGGTATTCTTTGGTGATGCGGTGCAGGCGGGCGATTGAACCGCCGCGGCGGGGCGCATCGCCAGAACCAGCAGGGCAACAGCAAGTAACGCACCCTGCACTGCTCGGGTGATGCACCTTGCAAACCGACCAGGCTTCATGTGCCGCTCCTTGAGACAAGCGTGTTCGCGGCGGGTTGCGTGCAAACGGTGCTTATGACTTCGTATTGCTTCACCGCTTCTTTCTGCCGGCTCTTCGGTTTCAGTTGATAACCAAGTGAGCAGGATTGCGCTGCGCCATTTTCATCGTGCCATTGCGCCGTAAGCTTTCCTGACTCGTTGACGCCGCGCGCCAGGATCTCCCCATTCTGGCCCACCAGGCCCATGGAAACGCCTTTCTCGTTGAATACTTCTGCCCCGAATGGAAGTGTTTTGCCATTCGTGAGGCGGGCTCGCAGGATGATCGTGCGTCCGTTCTGGGTCTTGAATTTCAACATCACCAGTGCACCGGCATAAGGTGCAACCTGGGTGCTCGTAGCGTCAAGCTGGACGTCCAGGGATAACCCCTTCGGATCGATCTGAACGGTGTTGAGGCTGTAAGGCGTGAGGTACGGGACCAGGGCATAACCGAATCGGTCGATGCGTGCGCCGGCGGCATTGTTCAAATAGGCGCCCCGGCCGTGCGGCACATACACGATCGCGGCAGTCTCGCCCATCGGCTGGCCGAAGGTGACGCCGCCCGGATGCGCAACCACGGCGCCGCTTATGCCCAGCGAAGCCTGCGAATATCCGCTGCCCACGCCGTAGCCGGCGTTGAATACCGCATAGGGGCTGCGGTAGCCGCCATTGATGCTGCCGGCGTTGCCGATGGAGCCGCTGCCATGCGACGCAGTCACGCCATAGTTGAACTGGTTGTCGACACCGGCGGAGCCGTTGAGCATGGCTTGCTCCTGTGACCCGCCCGTTCCACTGTTCGTGAGGTTCAGGCTCAATGAAGGTGCATGCGGACCGTCGCCAAAGGGCACGCTGATGTTGGCGAAATATTCGTTCTCATAGCGTCCAAGCGGGTTGCGCGTACGCGTCGCGGAGATGCCGTAGCTCACGCCATGGAATGAGTTGTTGTAACCCACCTGGAACTGCGTGTCGGTCCCGGCACGATTCCAGTAGTTGCGCAGCGATGCATTGGCGTAAAAAGAGCCGCCGCTTTGTCCCAGGCGCTGACTCAAGGTGAGATCAAAGCGGCTGCGCTGGCGTTGCAGCGCGATGCCGTCGATGGCCGGGCTGTAGAAATTGCCGGAGAGTGCAGCCTGTTGCGCCGGCGTCAGCAGGGTGCGCACGGGTACGCCGTTGACTGAGGACGCGGCCGGAGGCAGGACATACGTGAAGGGATCGAGGCCGCGACGCGCATAATCCCTGGCCAGGGCGGCATCGGTCAGGCTGAGGAAGCCGGCGGTCGAATAGCGGTAGGCGGCAACCGAGAGCGAAGTTTGGGTCTGCGGAAGCAGCTTGCTGAAGCTGATCCGCATGCTCTGGCCCGCGTGGGAGGCAAAACCCGGGATGCGGGTGTGAGCCTCGGTAACGTCGAGCGCGAATGCACCGATGGCCGTATTCACGGCGCTGCCGAGCAACAGCGCGGCATAGCCTGGCGCAGCCTGGACCCCCGTGTAACCGGTCAGAAGGTTGCTGAAACCGTGCTGCATCGTAGCCTGCGCCACTGCAGGAGTATGCACCAGCGAAAAATTACGCAGGGTGCCAGCCGCTATGTCGAAGCGGGTGATGCCGGGTCGCAGCAGCTGTGCCACGGAGGCATAGGGAACAGAAAATGTACGTTTGCGTCCATCGGCCTCGGTCACCGTGACATCGAGGCTGCCGCCGTAGCCGGTGGGATACAGGTCATTGATGGTGAAGGGGCCGGGAGCCACCGTCGTCTGATAAATCTGCACGCCGTTCTGGCGGATGGTGACCACGGCATTGGTATTGGCCACGCCCCGCACGACCGGCGCATAGCCGCGCAGAGAGTCCGGGAGCATGCGGTCATCGGTGGCCAGCTGCACGCCGCGGAGGCTGAAACTGTCGAATACCTGGCCGTCGGTGTAGGCGTCGCCCACGGTGAGCTGCGAGCGCAACGACGGCAGATCGCGCCGCACATAGCTGTCGATGTTCCGCCACTGCCGGCTTGCCGGGGCTCCGTTCGCGGCAGACTGCCAGTCGTAGCTGGAATCGTGGCGAAAATGCCATTGCCCAAGGTTGAATCCCGCGTTCAGACCCAGATACGAGGAAGTCTGGCGCTGTCCCAGGCTGCTGGTCTGATAGGTATTGAAGTTGTAATTCAGCAGCGCTGCCGGAACGCCGGCGTCCCAGTATTGCGGGCTGACGTACCCGCGTGGCATCTCGCCCAGGAAGGCCTGGGGCACGCTGGTATCCAGTCGCAGGTCGGGCATGTCGAAGGACATCGTGGCACCGGGAATGATGCTGCCGATGCCTACGCAGGCCTTCGGGTCCTGCAGCCTGAGCATGACCGGGGCAGGCACTTTCTCCGGCCGCAAGCCCAGCTGGTCCAGCAATTTGCGGTCGACGCACGGCGTTGCGCTGGCCTCTCCCGCGGCGTCGAAGCGTACTTCGGTGCGGCCGACCCATGCCCCGTTGAGATAGAGGTCGGTGTTGTAGGTGCCCGGTAGCACCGGGTTTCCATGCTCGAAGCGGGAGAGATCCGTCGTGTTGTCGCCGGCACCCGACAGCAGGCTACGGTCGAACTGTGCATCCGCGCCACTTGCGTCCACACCCGAGGCTGCCGCGTCGACAGCACTGGCGGCAGCGGCACGCGCTGGGCCGGGAAAGAGTGCGACAGCAATGGCAGCGCACAGCAGGATATTGCCGCACGCCACAAGCCTGCGCGGCGATGCCGCCGGGCGTGTGGCGAATCGCGGATTCATGGCGACAGGACGCCCTTGCTGGTGGTCAGCGCGCCATAGTCGTTGATCGTGCTGAATGTGACTGGCGTGCCGACCGGTGGCGCTTGCGTCAGCCCCTTCACCGCCACGCGCAACGTGCCGAGCGGGGCAACCATGCCGGTGTCAGCCACGAAGTGCTTGTCGCCTACATCCAGCGACACAGCGGTAAAGGTGATGTAATAGGGCGTGGGGTTATGCAATTCCAGCGCGTAGCCCGGGCTTGCCGCCACGACTTTCCAGGTGACTTGCCTCGGCGCGGTGAGCGGATCGCCCGCAAGATGGGCCGGACGATAGAACAGCTTGAGGCGCGACCGTATCGCGAATTGCAGCAGATTCTTGCCCGCCACCTGGGGCCCGGTGGGCTTGGGCGGCACCTCGAGCACGTTCAGCCAGAACAGCGATTCGTGATCGGTCGGCAGCGGAGCCTGCGTCGCGATGATGCGCAGGCTCTGGTCCTTGTGCGCTTCCATGCGGAACAGCGGCGGCGTGATCAGGAACGGCGCGTCGGCCTTGTCCGGGGTGGATTGGGGGTTGCCGCGGTCGATCCACGCCTCGATCAGCGCCGGACCGTCACCCTGGTTGGTCAGGCGGACGGTGACTTCGCCGTCCTGCGCGGGAAATATGACGCGGGTGCCACCGATCACCACGCTGGCATGCGCGGCACTGACCATCAGGGCGAGCGCTATCAGACCCGCACTGACGGCCCAGATAAAGCTTTTCATCGAGGTACCCTGTTGGCGATCAGTGCATTGCAGTGTGCTTCAGCGGTGCGCTGCGGCCCTCAAGCATAGTGGCCGCAGCGCAGCGGATAGGCAATTACAGATAGTTGATCGTGTAATCCACGCTGGTACTCACCGGGCCGGGAGTCGCGGTGCCCGTGGCATAGTACTGAGCCTTATAGCTCATCGTGACGGTACCACCCGAGGAGACGGACCCGACCGGCGAGTTCTGTGCCGTGGCGCTGGCGGCGTTCAGTGGCATGGGGACATTAGTCGTGCCGTTCAGCAGCTGCACCTGCACGTTGCCGGCCGTGCCGCCGGTGTTCTTCAGGTTGCCAGTGGTTCCATCGATGTTGGCCGTGCTGGTGAAATACGCCTGCACGCTGGTCAGGTTGGTGTCGCACTTGGTGGCGGAGATGGTGAAGGGTGTAGTTCCTGCCACGTTGCCGGCGGCGGTCAGCGACGAGGTGAACACGACCGGCAACACGACCGTATTGCTGGCAGGGCCATTGTTGACGCTGAACTGACAAGTGTTGGCGACCACCTTGCCGGTAAACGTGATGGTGCCGTCGACGGCGCGGGCCGCCTGCGAGGCCAGGGCTGCGATGCCGAAGCTGGCAATCATGACAGCGGAGAGTAAGGTCTTTTTCATGCGGATTTCCTGTAATTTCTGCTGGAGATGACGGTCAGGGCTGAAGTCGGCGTTCGATGGATCAAAGAGTGTTCGCCGTCACACTTTTGACTTTGTGGTGTGATCTAAGCAAGCGGTGTGCCAAGCCTTGGTCGTTGTTAACAGCAAGGCTCCAACAGGCTGCTGCACACGGCCTCGCCGCTGCTCGCGATGGCGGCAAGACGTCCAGTGCGACCGGGGTTTGTAGGGCTTTCCCGACAAATTATGCCATTGAAATGTGCGAACTGCGTCACCTTTTACGGCTGGCCGTCACCCGATCCTCACGCGGAACTGGGACGCGCCGCACACAAACGGCGGTTTATGTAAAGCTTACTTGACATATGCCGGGTGGATTCTCTACGCTGTAATTGTCAAGGTCGCTTGACATTGCCGACAGGAGCCTCCCATGCAGCAACGTCGCCCGGTGCACCAGCGCTACCAGCGCGAGTTCTGGCCTGCGATGGCGGCCTATGTGCTGATCATGTTGCTGCTGTGGCCGCTGCTGCCGCGCGTGCACAGCGAGCTGTTGAAGGTCGGGCTGGCGGTCTTGCCGGTGCTGCCGGTGCTGTTCGTGGTGCGTGCGATGGTGCGGATGGTGCT
>JAJXTX010000132.1 GCA_021783385.1 Pseudomonadota bacterium | reverse complement strand
GGATCAGGGCATTGCATGTGGATGCGGACACCTGCGGCGGCATGGCCGCCTCCTGCCGTGGCGATGAGTGAATCACCCGGCCATGGTGGGCCGTGCCCACTTAGCCGCGGATTAACCCGGCGCCCCTGCCGCTGCCGCAGTCAGCCGAGGTTGGGGCTGGAACTGCGGCCCGCAAGCCGAATGGGACATCCGTCCTTCCACTTCGCTTCGCTACGCTCAAAACGAATGGCGGAGATAACCCGCCATGGGCCAAATCGGCAGGAGCGTGGCCTGCGGCGACGTCACGACCCGACCTGCAGCAGGTCCAGCGGACGTCCGTCGGCGCCGCGCACGCCCTGCTGCAGTTCGGCCAGGCGGCGGATCGACGGACACAGCGCCGCGATCTGCGGCCGCAGCGCCTGCATCCGCCGCTGCAGCCGCGGCTGCAGGTCGGTTGCCAGCGCGGTGGCCCGATCACGCAGCGCGGCCGCCGTCTGCAGGTCACCGTCCAGGGCTGCGTTGATCGCCTGCTGACCCAGGTCGCCCGCCACCAGCGGCGTCAGCTCGGCCACCATCTGGTTGGCGTATTGCTGCGCGGCGCCGCCGTCCCAGTCGTGCGTGCTGCGGCTGCTGGCGATGCGCTGCTTGAGCCCGCTGGCGTCCGCATCGAGGCGGTTATCCAGCTCCGTCATGGTGTCCGCGTCCAGGCCCATGCTGGCCGCTTCCACGCGCACCGCCTGCACCGCCATGTCGACGCCGTGATCCGCCACCCGGCGCACCCGCGGCAGCAACGCGCGCAGATCACGCTCGAACAGCGTCAGCCGGTCCTGGTCTTCCATCGACAGGCGCACCGCGCTGCCGTCGGTGCGCAGGCTGCCCTGCTGGAGCTGCACCCGCAGCGGCGCTGGCGCGCTGCGATCGAACAGGATGCTGTCCGGATTCACCGTCACGTCGTAGCTGCTGCTGGCATGGCAGGTGGCGGCCAGATCCTGCGCATGCAGCGGCACTACGGTGAGCAGGCAAGACAGTGCAAGACAGGCGGGCAGCAGGCGCATCGACGCGGATTCCAGCGGAACAGGCGCCCAGCGATACCCTGCCGCGCGCCAACACCGGCTGAACACCGCCGCGACCTCCCGGCGATGGGGCGCGCGATCAGCTGCCTTTCAACCCCGAAGTCAGCTGCATGCCGGAGCCGAGTGGCTCGATGCCGCCGGCCGGCACCGCGTCGACGGCGCTCGCCGCAAGCTGCTTTTCATCCAGCCATGGAATCAGCGCGCGTGGGCCAGGGACATAGCTTTGCCACTGACCATAGGACGGTCTGGGCGACGGACCGCCCATGGGCCGGATGTTGAAAGCGATCGGGATGCGGGCGATCCAGTACGGGTCGTTTGCATGTTCGCCGGTAACCGGCGGGTGGAACGTCCACTTGCGCCCGGCGGCGACCGAGGCCTCGGCAAGCTCCTTGCGCCAGCGCGCCATCTCGAACGGACGGCCAAGCACCCTGAGGTTGACCTGCTCCGCAGCGACATCCTCGACCTGTCCCTGTCGCCCGACCTTGACCACGAGGTAGACCGTGCCCGAGACGCGATCAAGGATGGCGCCCACCGGATAGCGCGGCGGTGTGCGGACGTCCTTGCTGATGCTCTCACCGGGAACGCCCTGACCGAAGGAGGCACCCCGAATGGCTACCGTGTAGCTACCCTTCTGCTGCATGGGCGTGGCCACAATGCGCAAATTCATGCTGGCTTTCGCCGTCACCGGCTTGCCGTCCAGCAACACCGGCTTGAACGTCCAGCGAGGGGCATTTTTTCCGATCACGGAGACCACCGCCGACGGCAGCTTCTCCGGATGGTCGACGGCATAACTGCTCACGCTGCCATCCGGCGCCACCACGATCGTGCCGGTCACCAGCATGCTGGCTTCCACCGGCGCAGTGGTCGATCGCGTACCGTCGGCCAGCGCCGTGCCGGCCAGCGACCCACACAGCAGCAACAGCAAGAGCAAGCGTTTCATCCCTGCACCTCCGCATGAGCCCGAGGCGAGGTTAGCACCGCATCGCGGGCCGCGCATGGGGCTGGGCAACGGCGCCGTGCGAGTCAGCCGCGCGAACGGAACTGCGCGCGCACGCGCGGGCGACCCAGCGTCCACGCCAGCCACAGCAGCAGCGGGATGGCGAGCGCCTTCAGCGCGATGCCGACCTGCCAGGTGCGCTGGGCGCGGGCGATCAGCCACAGCGCGATCTGGGCCAGCTGCGGCTGGCTCAGCGCGTGCTGGCGGGCACGTTCGAAATCGCCGGCGTGCTGCAGCATCAGCACGCCGCTGACCAGCGACCACAGCGCCAGCAGCACCGCCAGCGCGCGCATCACCGGTCGCGCCCACGCCTGCCGCAGAAGGCAGCCGATGCACGCCACAATCACCGTCAGGCCGCTCAGCAAGTAGGCGTAGTCGCCATGCTGCAGGTACTGCACGCAGCCCATGGCGGCCAGCAGCAGCACCACCCACAGGCCGATCATCCAGGCCGAAAAGCGATCCGCCGACAACGTATCGGCGCGGCGCATCCAGCGCATCAGGACGCGGCCTTGAGCGCGGTCTGCGGCACGGCGGCATGGGCCGCGCCGCAGAGCAGGACGAGCTGCAGCAGCAGTGCAAAACGACGCATGGGCAGACTCCAGATCAAGCGAGCGGAGGGATGCAACCTGTGCAGTTTACGCGCTGAAAAGCGAAGGGCGCCACGTGGCGCCCTTCGTCATCTGTGCAACAGTGGCTGACTCGGAAGATCAGCGCCGGGTGATGGTGAACTTGCCCACCGAGATACCCAGGTTGACACCTTCGCCGGTACCGGCCAGCGCCAGCGAGGTGGTGCCCTTGGTCAGCACCTGCGCGTTGGCGCTCTTGACCAGGCCGGCGTCGGCACTCGCCTGCGCATAGCTGCCGAACACATCGTCGATGTTGCGCACGTTGCTGATCTCGCCCTTGCCGTGGTTGATGCGGTACTTGCCCGCGGTCAGCCCGCCGCCCACCACCACGATCTTGACGTTGGCATGCTGGCCATTGTCGCAGCTGATGGTGCCGTTGCCGGTGGCGTGCTTGTAGATCAGCGACCAGCCAGCCAGGTTGTAGGTGAGGTCGCATTTGACATGGGCCTCGGCGGCCTGTGCGCTGCTAACCGGCACCGCGCTGAAGGCCGTCGCGCAGGCCAGAACCAGTGCAGCCATCGCAAATGTACGCTTGATCATGGTCGTTACTCCCTCGAGTGGAACCGTGTGGATGACGAGTTCCGGCGATGCTGGCCCAGGTGATGCCAGACGCTGACCGGATGTGACGAGGATGGGCAACCTCGCGTGAGGAAGCCGTGCACGATGGCGCTTCCGAGATTGCTGCAGCCCGGCCGAATCAGGCTTTGTTCAGCCGCGGAACCACGCACGTCGAAGGCACCCCCGACGCATCCCGGTGTTGACTCGCGGCTCACGCGCGCGCCGCAACACTGAGCGTGGCGACAACCCCGTCGACCCTGCTCCAAGGAATCTCATGATGAATTCGCGAAGCCCGCTCGGCGCCGGCCTGTGCGCCACCCTTCTGCTCGGCAGCCTGGGCTTGGTGCAAGCACAGGATTACCCACAACGGACGCATGACCATCGCGCGCGTGAGATCTGCCGCGATGTGCGCGTGCGCAATCGGCCCGCCGACAATCACCGGATCGCCGGCACCGCGATCGGCGCCGTGGCCGGTGGCCTGCTGGGCCATCAGGTGGGCGGCGGCCGGGGCAAGACGCTGGCGACCGTCGGCGGCGCCGTGGCCGGCGGCTACGTGGGCAACCGGGTGCAGAAAAACCATCAGGATACGCACGCGAGCTACCACGTCGAGCGGCGCTGCCGGCCGGCCGGCCGGTGAATCCCCCGCGGCGATGAATCCCGCGCGCCAGCGCGGCATAATCGAACCACCCGCTCCCCGGATGGCAGGTCATGGTCAAGTATTCACTGGTCGGATATGACGGCTCGGATTCGTCGCGGCGTGCATTCCAGTTCGCGGTCGATCTGGCCCGCTGCGGCGGCGGCCGCGTGCGGGTGGTGTCGGTGCTGCAGGTTACCGACGGCGGCTCGGACGCCTGCGCACTGATGATGAGCGACAGCGGCGCGCAGCGCTCGGGTGAACTGCTCGACGAGCTGCGCGCGCTGGTGCCGGATGCCGAATCGCTGGTGGATGTCGAGGTGACCCTGGGCAGCCCCGGCGACGTGCTGCTGAGCCAGGTGCAGCAGCACGGGATTGATCACGTGGCGATCGGCCACACGCCCCGCGGCGCGCTGGCGCGCTGGCTGCTGGGCTCGGTCTCCAGCGACGTGCTGGCCCGCGCGCATGTGCCGGTGACGGTGGTGCGCTGAGAGGTTGTGCATTTTTCAACCTCTCAGGGCGGCCAGGGATGGCCGGTCGCGGATCGGGCACGCCAGTGCCTGATTCGCGTGAGCGAGTCCGGACATGCGCCGGACTCGCTTGGGAAGAAAACCACAGGAGGTGGTTTTCTTCCCAAGCGCTGAGCGCGCACTGCCGCCACCGGCGTGCCGCTCAGCGACTCAGGCGGCGTCCTTGAGAGACGCCATGTCGATCACGAAGCGGTATTTCACATCGCTCTTCAGCATCCGCTCGTACGCCTCGTTGATATCCTGGATGCGGATCTTCTCGATGTCCGCCACGATGCCGTGCTCGGCACAGAAATCCAGCATTTCCTGCGTCTCGGCGATGCCGCCGATCAGCGAGCCGGCCAGCGCGCGGCGGCCGAAGATCAGCGAACCCGCAGCCACCGTGGGCGGCGAGTCGGGCACGCCGACCAGGGTCATGGTGCCGTCGCGCTTGAGCATCTGCAGATAGACGTTGAGATCGTGCGGGGCCGAGACAGTGTCGAGGATGAAATCGAAGCTGCCGGCGTGCGCCTTCATCTGCGCCGGGTCGTTCGACAGCACCACCTCGTCCGCGCCCAGCCGCAGCGCATCCTCGCGCTTGGACGGCGAGGTGGTGAACTGCACCACGGTGGCACCGAACGCATGCGCCAGCTTCAGCGCCATGTGGCCGAGGCCGCCCAGGCCGATCACACCGACCTTGCTGCCCTTGCCCACCTTCCAGTGCTTCAGCGGTGAATAGGTGGTGATGCCGGCGCATAGCAGCGGCGCCACCGCGGCAAGGTCAAGCTTGTCCGACACGCGCAGCACGAAGGCCTCGTCCACGACGATCTGGCTGGCGTAGCCGCCCTGGGTCGCGCTGCCGTCCACGCGATCCTTGCTGGCGTAGGTGAAGGTGGCGCCCTGCGTGCAGAACTGTTCCAGATCGTCCTTGCAGTTGGCGCACTGGCGGCACGAGTCGACCATGCAGCCGACGCCGGCCAGATCGCCCGGCTTGAACTTGCTGACGCCGCCGCCCACGCGCGTGACGCGGCCGACGATTTCGTGACCCGGCACGATAGGGTAGCTGCCGGTGCCCCACTCATCACGCACGGTGTGCAGGTCGGAGTGGCACACGCCGCAATACAGGATCTCGATGACGACATCGTGCTCGCGCGGCTCGCGCCGTTCGAAACGATAAGGCGCCAGCGGGGCGCGGGCGGCGTGGGCGGCGTAGCTGAGGGTGGGGATCATGCGTGGCTCCATGGGCGGGTTGATTCACAGGCGACGAGATGGGGGTTCGTGGCGCAAACCCCAAGAGCGGGTCGGCCAGGGTTGATCCTGCCCCTCGTGTGCGCCTTATCCTTGTGCTGTTCACGCGGTGACGGTCATGCTTTGCTGAGCACGCCAGTCCGCGCGCAGCCCGCAGCCGCCACAGGAAGCATCCCTTGAGCTATCCCGATACACCGCCCTGGACGCTGGACAGCCTGGAGCTGGGGCGCATCGAGCTGGCGCGCATACGCCACCACGAAGACCTGTTTTTCCTGCTGTGCAGCGCGTCGTTCGTGGAGAGCGGCTCCGATCTGTACACGCGCAACCTGATCGCGCATTTTTCCGGCGACGCGGAGCTGCAGGGCTGGCTCAGCCAGCAGTGGGAACACGAGGAACTGCAGCACGGCCGCGCGCTCGCCGCCTATGTGCAGACGGTATGGCCGGAGTTCGACTGGCACGCCGGCTTCCAGGCCTTCTGGCACGACTACGCCGCGGTGTGCACCGCCGGTCAGCTGGAGTCCAGCCGCGGGCTGGAGCTGGCCGCGCGCTGCGTGGTGGAGACCGGCACCGCCAGCCTGTACCGCGCGCTGCACGAGATCACCGACGAGCCGGTGCTGAAGCAGCTGACCCGGCACATCAAGAGCGACGAGGTGCGCCACTACAAGCACTTCTATCAGCACTACCAGCGCTATCGGCAGCGCGAGGGCCTGGGTCGCTACCGCGTCGGCCGCGCGCTGCTGCGCCGGGTCAACGAGATCAAGCGCGAGGACAGCGACATCGCGCTGCGCCACGTGTTCAACCAGTGCTACCCGCAACAACGGACCGACGAGCAGGCGTTCCGGCGCATCAGCCATCGTGCGCAGGGTCTGCTGCGCCGACACCTCCCCGCCGCGATGACGGTGAAGATGCTGCTCAAGCCGCTGGATCTGCCGCCGCGGCTGCAGACCCTGCTGGAAAAACCGCTGGCGCGGCTGGCCGAGAAGCTGTTCCTGCACTGACGCCCGGCGGTTCGCGCCAGATATCCCGTGCCGCGCTGCTCAGCCCGCGGCTGTCGGGCGCGGCCGGGTGGTGATGGCGTGCTGTGCGCGCTCCAACGTCTTCAGGCGCGTCATGTCGAGCGGACGGATCCGCTCGATCACGCAGGGTACCGGCGAACCGGTGAGCACCTTGTCGAAACCGGCCGAGACCTGGTGGGCAAACGAGGTGATCGCGATCGAATTGCTGTAGTCCAGCCGCGGGCAATGCGGCGACACGTCGAGCAGCCACGCCTTGTTCGGTCGCGTGTAAACGGCCAGCTGGCTGTCGCCCAGCGACTCCCACGAGTACAGCGTGAAAAAGTCGAAGTGCCGCACCGGGGCGCCCGCCGCCGCGGCATAGGCGGCCTGGCGTTCGCGCAGGCGCTGCGCGTAGGGCA
>JAJXTX010000131.1 GCA_021783385.1 Pseudomonadota bacterium | reverse complement strand
TTCGGCACCATCTTGCGCAGACGCGCATCCAGCAGGCTCACCCAGCCGTACTCGATGGGTATGTTGTGCGCAGCCGAGAGCGAGTCACCCAGCACCAGCACGGTCGGCGCCAGCGGCGTTTTCGGCGTCGTCGCCTGCGCACTGGCGATGCCACCCAGCAGCAAACCCCACATCACCCACCGGCCCAGGCTTCGACGCATGACTGATTCTTCCCGTGTTTTGCTGCAGGCCTGCGATGTTAGCAAGTCGGTCAGCGGTCCCGAGGGAAAGCTCGACATCCTGCGCGAGGTCAACCTGCAGATCCGCTCGGGCGAGAGCTTCGCCATCGTCGGCGCCTCCGGCTCCGGCAAGACCACTCTGCTCGGTCTGCTGGCCGGGCTGGACACGCCCAGCGGCGGCGGCATCCGCTTCGATGGTCACGCGCTGGAGCAGCTGGACGAGGAGGCGCGCGCCGACCTGCGGCGGCGGCTGGTCGGCTTCGTATTCCAGTCGTTCCACCTGCTGCCGGCGCTCACCGCCGAGGAAAACGTGATGCTGCCGCTGGAGCTGGAAGGCAGCCGCGACGCGCGCAGCCGCGCCCGTGCGGCGCTGGAGGCGGTGGGACTGGGCGCACGGCGGCGGCATTACCCGGCGCAGCTGTCCGGCGGCGAGCAGCAGCGGGTGGCGATCGCCCGCGCCTTCGTGCACGGTCCGCGCGTGCTGTTTGCCGACGAGCCTACCGGCAACCTCGACCAGCGCACCGGCCATCACGTGATCGACCTGCTGTTCGCGCTCAACCGCGACCATCACACCACGCTGGTGCTGGTGACCCACGACGTCGCGCTGGCCGCGCGCTGCGAGCGGCGCATCGAGCTGGAAGAGGGCCGCGTGCTGGCGCCGGCTACTGGCCCGACCGCATGAGGCTGCTGCTGTTGGCCCTGCGCACGCTGCGCCGCGAATGGCATCTGCCGGAGCTGCGCACGCTGGCCGCCTCGCTGGTGCTGGCGGTGGTGGCGCTGGGCGTGGTGGCGACGCTGTCCACGCGGATCGAGCGCGGCATGCTGGCCAGCGCCGCCGAGCTGATCGGCGGCGATATCGGCCTCGCCTCACCGCAGCCGCTGCCGCCCGTGTTTGCCGCGCAGGCGCGCCAGCGCGGCCTGCAGCTCACCGACACCGCCAGCTTTCCCTCGGTGGCGTTCACCCACCAGCAGACCCAGCTGCTGGAGGTGCAGGCCACCGATGCGCACTATCCGCTGCGCGGCACGCTGGAGCTGGCCGATGCGACGGGACATGCGTACAACGGCCACGCGCCGGCGGCGGGCGTGGTGTATCTCGACCACCGCGCGCTGGTGGCCTTGCATCTGAAGGTCGGCCAGCGGCTGCAGCTGGGCGGGCGCGAATTGACCATCGGCGCCGAGCTGCTGCGCCAGCCCGACGGCGGCGAGCTGCTGGCGCTGGCGCCGCGCGCGCTGATGAGCCTGACTGACGCCGAACAGGCCGGCCTGCTCGGCGTGGGCAGCCGCGCCAGTCACCGCCTGCTGCTGGCCGGCGCGCCCGCCGCGGTGCGGGGCTGGCGCGACTGGGCGCAATCGATCGCGCTGCCGCAGGGCGCGCAGTTGATCACGCCGGAGCAGACGCAGGAGCGCATGCGCAGCGCGTTCGATCGGGCCGGCGCGTTCCTGCGCCTCACCGCGCTGCTGTCCGCCCTGCTCGCCGGCGTGGCGATCGCGCTGGCAGCGCAGCGCTACGCTCGCCGCAAGACCGCCGAGGTGGCGCTGCTGCGCGCGCTCGGCACTTCGCGCCGGCGCGTGCTGGGGCTGCTGATCTGCACGCTCGGCGCGCTCGCCCTGCCCGCCGCGGGGCTGGGCCTGCTGCTGGCGCTGGGGCTGGCGCAACTGGCGTGGCTGCTGGCCAGCCAACTGTTCGCCAGCATGCCGACCACGCTGCCGTTGGGGCCGTCGTTCGCCGCCGCCGCGATGGGCATCGCGGTGCTGATCGGCTTTGCGCTGCCACCGCTGGCGCGACTGGCCGAGGTACCGCCGGTGGCCGTGTTCCGTCAGAGCCTGCCGCGACGCGTGCTCCGCTTCGATGCGCTATACCTGATTCCCGTGCTGGTGGCGCTGGCGCTTATCTGGACCCAGAGCGGTTCACTGCAGCTGGCCGGCATCCTCGCCGTCAGCCTGTCGGGCGTGGCGGTGGTGGCGGCCCTGCTCGCCGCGCTGCTGCTGTGGTTCGCGCGGCGCGTGGCGCCCGGAGCGCATCCCGCGCTGCGGCTGGGGCTGGCCGCGCTGGCGCGGCGGCGCACACTGAGCCTGATCCAGGCCACCGCGCTCAGCCTGGGCCTGTGCGCGCTGCTGCTGCTGGCCATCGTGGCGCCGTCGCTGCTGCAGGGCTGGCGCCAGGAGCTGCCGGCGAACACGCCGAACTGGTTTGCGCTGAACCTGCAGAGCGAGCAGCGCGCGGGCTTCGCGCAGGCGCTGGCCGGCATCGGCGGCGACCAGCTCAACATGCTGCCGCTGGCGGTGGGCAAACTCACCGCGATCAACGGCAAGCCGGTCGACGCGCTGCGCTTCGCCGACGCGCGCGCGAAGGACTGGGCCGACCGCCAGCTGCGGCTGTCGTGGGCCACCGAGCTGCCGCCCAGCAACCGGATCATCGCCGGGCACTGGCCGGGCGCGCAGCCGGCGCAGGCGGAGGTGTCCATCGACACGATGTGGCGGGACATGTTCGGCCTGAAGCTGGGCGACACGCTCAGCTTCAACGTCGGCGAAGGCAACCTCACTGCCACCGTCGGCAGCATCCGCAAGGTCGACTGGAGCTCGTTCCGGGTCAACTTTTTCCTGCTGCTCGATCCGGCCCACGCCGGCGCGCTGCCGCACACCTGGCTGGCCAGCTTCCACCTGCCGCGTGGGCACGCCACCGCGCTGGCCCGCCTCTCGCGCGACTACAGCAATCTCAGCCTGATCGACGTCGACTCGCTGCTCGACCGCGTGCGCGAGATCATCGGCCGCGTCGGCAACGCGGTGCGCTGGATCCTCGGCTTCAGCCTGCTCGCCGGCGCGCTGGTGCTGGCCGCCGCGCTCGCCGCCAGCGCCGCCGAACGCCGTCACGAAGCGGCCCTGCTGCGCACGCTGGGCGCGCGCCGCAACCAACTGCGCGCGGCGGCCGTCTGCGAGTTCGCCCTGCTCGGCCTGGTCGCCGGCCTCACCGCTGCGTTGGGTGCCGTCGGCGCCGGGCTGTGGCTGGGCCAGGCGGTGTTCCATATCGACGGCTTCGTGCCGCCGTTGTGGCCACTGGCGCTGTCCGCGCTCGGCACCGCGCTGGTGGTGATGCTGCTGGGGCTGGGCGGCACGCGCAAGGTGACGCGGACGTCGCCGATGCGGCTATTGCGGGAGGGATGAAACGTCGTCGCCATTTCATTGCACCGCCGCGAACGTCTCGCAATACTGCAGCGGGACATCCGCCTTCAGGGCCTGACTTTCAGCGCTTGTGCACGCCCATCCGGGGAAGATGAATGGACATCGTGAAGCAGCTTGATGGCGAACGCATCGCCAAAGACGTGGCCATTCGGTCGCAGGCGCTTGAGGTGCTGAATAGGCAACCAAAATATGCTGGTCAATGGAGCTATGGGTTCAATATCGTTTTTGGATCAATTTTGGGTGGCTACCTGGCTTTTTTCAGGGGTTCACATGGCCAACTCCTCCTCGGCGCAGTCTCCGGCGCGGCCTTCTTCTTGAGCATCACCGTCATTCAAGAATGTATCCGGCTTCGCCGGCGTCCGGCTGCCGCGATTGTGTTGTTGCACATCAATCAGCATTGATCGTTCATCCAGGCAGTTGTCCAGAGCATCGCCCAACACCTAACTCCAGCAGCGGAGCCTCCCATGTACACCCTCTACTACTCCCCCGGCACGGCCAGCATGGTGGTGCATCTGGCGCTGCTGGAGATCGGCGCGCCGCATCAGCTGCGGCTGGTCGATTTCGATGCCGACGCGCAGCACGATCCGGACTATCTCAAGCTCAATCCGCGCGGCGTGGTGCCGACGCTGGTGATCGACGGCCGCGCGTATTTCGAATCGGCGGCGCTGCTGATGCTGCTGGCCGAACGGCACCCCGAGGCGCAACTGGCACCCGCGCCGGGCACGCCCGAACGCGCGGCCTGGTATCAGTGGATCGTGTTTCTCAGCAACACGCTGATGTCGACCTATCGGCTGTGGTTCTATCCGGCGGAACTGGGTACGGCGGAGCACGCGCCGGAGGTGCGCGCGGCGATCCAGCAGAAGATCGAAGGCGTGTGGGACCAGCTCGATGCGCAGCTCGCCGAGCACGGCCCCTACCTGCTGGGCGCGAAATTTTCCGGCGCCGACCTGCTGCTGACGATGCTGATGCGCTGGTCGCGCAACATGCCGCGTCCGGTCGACCAATGGCCGGCGCTGAAGCGGCTGGCCGACCTGGTGCGCGCGCGACCGAGCTGGAAAAAACTGTACGCGATCGAAGGCCTGACGGAGTGGTGAACGCTGCTCTGGTGGGAGCGGCTTCAGCCGCGATGCTTTCATCGCAGACCCGGCCAGGAGCCTCGCGGCTGAAGCCGCTCCCACAGAAGCCGCAGCGGGCCGCCGCTCAACGGACAACGCGATGAAGGCAGCCACTGCCATGCGCGATCGCTGGTGCGCCTTCGCACGCGACGAGTGGCTGCTGCTGAGCTTTGGCGCGCTGACGCTGGCGCTGGCACTGCTCGATCCGCAGCCGCTGGCGCACTATCAGGGCTGGCTGCAGCTGCCCACGCTGGCCGGACTGATGGGCCTGCTGATCGCGATCCAGGGCATCCGCGACAGCGGGCTGGTGCAGCATGCGGCGGTGGCGGTGGTGGCCCACGCGCATTCGATGCGCGGGCTGGGCCTGCTGCTGGTAGCGGCGACGGCGCTGCTGTCGATGGTGCTGACCAACGACGTGAGCCTGTTTCTGATTGTGCCGCTGACGCTGGCGATCGGCGGCATGTCGAACCTGCCGGTGCTGCGCATGGTGGTGCTGGAGGCGCTGGCGGTGAACGCCGGCTCCGCGCTGAGCCCGATCGGCAATCCGCAGAACCTGCTGCTGTGGCAGCATGCGCAGCTGCCGTTTCTGCATTTCGTGCTGGCGATGCTGCCGGCCGCCGCGGTGATGCTGGCATTGGTGGCGGCGTTCACGCTGCTGTGGCTGCCGCGCGAACGGGTGGAGCTGACACCGGACAGGATCGACGGCCAGGTGACCTCGCGCCGGCTGGGCGCGTGGTCGATGGCCGCGCTGGCCGGCATGGTGCTGCTGATGGAGTATCACCTGGCGCCGCTGGGCGCCGTGTTGCTGCTGCTGATCTTTGCCCTGCTGGCGCGCTCCAGCCTGGCGAAGATCGACTGGCTGCTGCTGCTGACGTTTGCGGCGATCTTCCTCGGGCTGGGCCATTTCACCGAGCTGCCGCTGATCCGCCACGCGCTGGATCAGCTTGATTTCAGGCGACCGCTGACGCTGTATGCAAGCGGTATCGTGGCCTCGCAGCTGATCAGCAACGTACCGGCGACGGTGCTGCTGCTCAACCGCACGCCGGACGCGATCGCGCTGGCGGTGGCGGTGAACGTGGGCGGTTTCGGCGTGGCGATCGGCTCGCTGGCGAACCTGATCGCGCTGCGCCTGGCGAAGCAGCCGAAGGGGCTGCGGCTGCTGCACCTGGTGTCCATCCCGTTTCTGCTGGTGTGCGCACCGCTGGTGTATCTGGCCTGGCGCTGGATCCCGCTGTAGGGCTGCGATGCGCCGCCGGGCTCAGCCGGCGCCACCGAGGGCATGACACGCCAGCGCCAGCACCAGCGCGGCGAACACGCCTGCCACCACGTCGTCCAGCATCACGCCAAGGCCGCCCTTGATGCGCCGGTCCAGCCAGCGAATCGGCCATGGCTTCCATACGTCGAACAGGCGGAACAGCACGAAGCCCGCCGGCAGCATCCACCCGCGAAAATCTCCGGCGGGCAGCAGCGCGGGCAGCAGCGGCAGCAGCGCGATCCACTGGCCGATGAACTCGTCCCACACCAGGCTGCGGTGATCGTCCACGCCGAGCGCACGGCCGGCCACGCCGCACGCCCACACGCCCACGCCGAAGCCGATCGCCAGCACGGCCAGATACAGCGGCAGCGGCAGCGTGCGCAGCAGCAGCCACGGCAGCAGCGCCGCCAGCGAGCCGAAGGTGCCCTGCGCCACCGGCATCAGGCCCGCGCCGAAGCCGCAGGCCAGCCAGCCGGCCGGGGTGGCCAGCAGGGCGCGGCGCTGCGCGGCGTCGAGCGTCTTTTTCGGGCTCATGCGAAATGCTCCCAGCCCTGCCGCGCGATGGTCAGCCACGCGCCGTCCGCGCCGCGCACGCGTACGCCGCTGCCGGCCACGATGCGGCCGATCCGCGTCGCGCCGCAGCCCCGCCGCGCCAGCTCCGCCTGCACTTCGGCCACGCGTGCGGCCGCCACGCTGAAGCACAGCTCGTAGTCGTCGCCACCGCCAAGCGCGAACGGCAGCGCGCTGGCGTCGTCATGCAGCGCCCGCAGCGCCGGCGAACGCGGCAGCGCTGCGGCGTCGATCTCGGCGCCCACGCCGCTGGCCGTGCACAGATGGCCGAGGTCGGCGAGCAGGCCGTCGGAGATGTCAATGCAGGCGCTCGCCCGTTCGCGCAGCGCGAGGCCGGCGGCGAGCCGCGGCGTGGGTCGGTTGAGCCGCGCGATCAGGTAGTCGCGCGCCGGGCGAAGCTCGTCGGCGGCACCCCCTGCCTGCCCTTGCGCAAGCACCAGCGCCAGCCCGGCCGCCGCATCGCCCAGCGTGCCGGTGACCAGCACCGCGTCGCCCACGCGTGCGCCGGCGCGGGTCAGCGCGCGGCCCGGCGGCACGAAGCCATGCACCACCACGCTGATGCCCAGCGGGCCGCGGGTGGTGTCGCCGCCGACCAGCGCCAGCCGGTGCGGCTGCGCCAGCTCGGCAAAGCCGGCGGCGAAGCCCTGCACAAAATCCGCATCCGGCGCGGGCAGCGTCAGCGCCAACAGGGCCCACGCGGGCGTGGCGCCCATCGCCGCCAGGTCGGACAGGTTCACCGCCA
>JAJXTX010000130.1 GCA_021783385.1 Pseudomonadota bacterium | reverse complement strand
CAGATCGTTTGCAATCTGCTCGCCGACGCATCGAAGTACGCGCCCGAGGGTAGCCAGATCATGCTGCAGCTGGAGACGACCGAGGAGTCGGCGGTGATCACGCTGAGCGATGACGGGATCGACACCAACGGCGGCATGCTTTCGCAGGTATTCAAGCCGTTCGCGCAGGACACCCATGCGGTCGGCTTCAACGGCACAGCGCTGAGCATTGGGCTGACCGTGGTGCGCGAGCTGGTCGAGGCGCACGGCGGCAGCTTGGTGGCCAGCTGCGGCGGCGCCGACAGCGGCAACCGGTTTGTGGTGACCCTGCCGCTGGCGCAGACGGACGGGCCGCCGCCCGCTTAGGCTGGCGGTCGTGGCGGCGGCGCGGCGCAGGCCTTGTGCCGGCTGCGCAGCCGCGAAAATTCACCACGCTGGCGTAAAGCCATCCCTTGATGCCGGCGCGCCGCGCTTTTACGGCGCGGTCACGGCGCACCGGGCAGGCTTGGAAAAAAGTGGTCCGCGAGTCGCCCGTCATGATCATTTTCGATGTTCCCTTTGCGCGATCGCTCAATGGCACCTGGCTGGTGAACGTCAGCAATGGCGGCTATCGCGAATTCAAGAGCCGGCAGGACGCACTCTGGTTCGCCATCCACCGGGCGCGCAAGGCGCAACAGGATGGCGCCGAGGCGCTGATCAATGTGGAAGGCATCGATGGCCACTGGCGGCTGTTCGACCATCAGGCGAAAGGCGTCGCCTAGCCGCACGCTCGCGCGGCATGGTCAGCTCGCCGGACGACCTGGCGCCGGGTCGCCCTGCGTCGGGTCCGGCGCGGGGCGCCGCAGCTCGTTCACCTGCAGCACCTGTGCGATGCGTGCGCCGTCCCAGCGGTAGATCAGGTGCTGCGTCTGCACGCACGGCGCCACCACGTCGGGATAGAACGCGGCGAGGCATTCGCCGCCGCGGTGGCGCACGCTGTCGTAGACCAGCCCGTTCGAGTCGGCCGCACGCAGCGCGCGCGCCAGCGCAATGCTGGCCACGTAGCTGTCGGGGTCATGCGCCGCCGGCCAGCCGCCGCGCAGATCGTGCAACCTGCTGTCGAGGCTGGTCCGGTAGCAGCGCATGGACAGCTCGCAGGCCGGTTCGGCGGTGGCGGCGAGAAAGCGCTGGCGGTGATGGACGGTTTCCTCCACCGCGGTGGCCACGCTGCGGGCGGCGTAGAACACGCCCCAGCTGCCGTCGGAGAAGCGGCTGCCTTGCGGGTTGAGATGGGTGAACGCGGCCATCACCGGGGTCGAGCCCGGGCCGCTGAGACGCCGCCCGCCAGGCACGCGCTTGAGCGCGCCGATCTCCTCGCGCAGGCGCGGGTTGGTCAGCGCCTCGAGCGCGAACACCGCGTCGAGATCGGCCGGATCGGCGATGCGGTCGAACAGGCCCACCGGCGGAAATCGGCTGGGCACGATGCGCCAGGCGTGGCTCCAGCGGATGCGTTTGAGCGGCGGCGTGGCGGCAGGCATCGGAAGTCCAGTAGACCCACACAGGGCATGGCGAGGGCGGCATTCGCCGGTTTGGGGCCGGCACCGCCCGCCGGCTGTATCAATGCTGCATGCACAGACCCTTATATCTTGATGGTCGTTTCGGCGATTGCATGCTGTTTGATCAGAACGCTTCAGCCGCGCTGCGCGTCCAGATACTGGCGCACCACGAACAGGTCGGCGACGTTGCCCGACAGCATGCGCTCCAGCGCGGAGTGGCCGCCGAACAGTGGCGACTGGTTCGGTTTGTGCAGCCACGCGTCGGCCTGCACCGGATCGGGAAACAGGATCTGCAGCGACTTCCAGATGCCGAGCAGGTAGCTGATCCGCTCGAGCGTATCGCGGCCCAGCGCGCCAGCGCGCTGGCGCTTCCACTTGTAGAAGGTCGACTCCGGCGGATCGCCCAGCAGCCGGCGCTGGTCGGCGATGCGCAGCTGCCACGCGTCGGCCAGCCGGAAGAAGCTGCGCAGTGCCGGAGCAGCAAGCGCATCCGGTGGTGCCGTGTAACGTGGTGCGCCTTCGGCGATGCGGGTGGGGCGGGCAGTCATGACGCGCGACTCTCCCTGTAAAGTTACACGTAATATTACTTTATTTGTGCAGCAGCTGCCAGCAGCTCGCCACGCTCAGCCGGAAGGCTTCGTCGAGGCCCGCTTCCGCTTCGCGCAAGCGCAGCCGTAGTCCGGCTCCGGGCCGCCCTCGGCGATGAAGCGGTCGATGCGCTGCTGCAGCACCGGCAGCGGCACCGAGCCGATCTGCAGCACGGTGTCGTGAAAGTGGCGCAGGTTGAACTTCGGCCCCAGCGCCTGTTCCGCCTTGCTGCGCAGCTCGCGGATCTTCAGGTAGCCGAGCTCGTACGACAGCGCCTGTCCCGGCCAGCTGATGTAGCGGTCCACCTCGTTGGCGATTTCGCGCTCGGACAGCGCGGTGTTGGCGCTGAGATAGTCGATCGACTGCTGCCGCGTCCAGCCCAGGTGATGGATGCCGGTATCGACCACCAGCCGGCAGGCGCGCCACATCTGGTAGCTGAGAAAACCGAACTGCTGGTACGGCGTCTGGTAGATGCCCATGGCATTGCCGAGGTATTCCGAGTACAGCGCCCAGCCCTCGCCATAGGCGGAGATGTAGCTGTCGCGGCGGAACGCAGGCTGGCTGCGATCCTCCGCGGCCAGCTCCAGCTGCAGCGCGTGGCCGGGATACGACTCGTGCAGGGTCAGCGCGGGCAGGTTGTAGAGCGGCCGCGACTTCAGGTCGTAGGTGTTGACCAGATAGACGTCCGGGCCGCCGCGGCCGGAGGTGTAGTACGGGGCGATGGCCGCGGGCACCGGCTCTATGGTGAAGCGCGCGCGCGGCAGGTGACCGAAGAATTTCGCCAGCTGACCGTCCACTTCCTTGGCCACCCAGGCGCTGCGGTCAAGCAGCTCCTGCGGCGTCCTGGCGTAGAACTGCGGGTCGCTGCGCAGGAACTGCAGGAACTGCGCAAAGCTGCCCTTGAAGCCGGACTGCTGCATCACCTGCAGCATCTGCGCGTGGATCTTCGCCACCTGCTCGAGGCCAATCCGGTGGATCGCGTCGGGACTCAGATCCAGCGTGGTGTATTCGCGGATCTGCTGGCGGTAATACGCCTTGCCGTCCGGCAGCGCCTCGGCGGCCAGCGTGGTGCGCGCCTGCGGCACGTACTCGTTGCGGAAGAACGTCAGCAGCCTGGCGTAGGCCGGGATCACCTGGTCGCGGATGCGCTGCACCGCCTCGCCCTGCAGCGCCTGCGCCTGGTCGGCCGGGATCGACGCCGGCAGCTGCTTGAACGGCGCATAGAACGTGCTCCGGGTCGGATCGCGCAGCCCGGCGACGGCGGCGATCGACGCATCGCGCCCGGTGAGCACGGCGCGCGGGACGCTGAAGCCGCGCTTCAGGCCGAGCCGCATGTTGGCGATCTGCTGCCTGAAGTACGCCGGGATCTGGCTCAGGCGATCGAGGTACTTGCGGTAGTCGGCGGTCGTGCGCAGCTTGTCGCCGCCCAGCGCGTAGCCGATGTCGGACCAGAACGCCGAGTCGCTGTTGAACGGCATCTGCCAGTTGTCGAAGCGCTGGTCGGCGAGCAGGTTGGCGATCTGCTCGCGGTAGACCGCGTAGTTGACCCGGTTGGCCGGCGACAGCTGCGCCACCGGGATGCCGTCGAGCTGCCGCAGCACGCGTTGCCAGTAGTCGAGCCGCTGCTGCTGGCTGGCCGCGCCGACGTCGTCGAGCCGGCCGTTGTTCGGCTGCGGCTCGCCCGACGCGCTGACCCCGGACTTGCCGGTGCGCCATGCCCATTCGGTGCTGTAGATGTGCCTGAAGCGGGCGTCGGCAGGGCTCGCCGCGGCGACCGCCGGCAGCAGCGCGCCCAGCACGAGCGCGCCGGTGACCAGCCGGGCAATCATCATCATGGTTCTTGTCACGGAGGCTCCCTGGCAGTTTCCGCGCGCGCGGCGGCGATGAGGACGCGCGGCGCCTCAGCCTCTGGAAGATTTCATGCGCGTGCGGCGAATGCAAGAAGACTTGTGGCCGGCGCGGAAGTCGCCTCAGTGCCTGCCGCTCCAGCCCGGCAGGTAGGCCGCGTCATGGCCGTGCGCCAGCTTCACTGCGCGGGCGACCAGCCTGGCCGACAACCTCTCGTCCTTGGGCAGGGTCAGCCGCTCGCGCAGGAAGCTGGCCCACATGAATTCGGCATACCGGATCGCGTCCTTGGCGTAGCCGCCGGCGTCCTGCACGCGCGCGGCAAGGCTGCGGTAGGGGTCGTTCTGCAGCTGCGCCAGGCTGCGCGGAAAAGCGGTGTACTCACGCCGCCGGTTGTCGGCGTCGTAGGGATGCGCCCACTGGTAGAACTCCATCGCGCGCCAGAACTCCGCCGGCGCCAGCCAGGAAAAATCGCGCAGCACCATCACTGGCACGCTTGCTACGCCTTCCTCCAGCAGCGCCAGGCCGAGGTGGTGGTGGTCGACGATATAGCAGTGCTGTTTCGGCCCCAGCACGCCGGGAAACCAGTGCCGGCTGAGCAGGATCTTGCGCTTCTGCCTGCCGAGCCGCTCCCACTCGGCGCGCTTGGCGGCCACCTCGGCATAGCCGACGGTGAGCTGGGTGGGGCGCAGCTCGGCCGGGTCCAGCAGCAGCATGGGGTGATGCGGGTGCATGCGGGCAGATCCTGGACGGGGAACGCACGCCAGCCTACTCCGCCGCGTTCAGCTCAGATCGGCGCGGCTGCCGCCCACCGCGCGCAGGTAGCTGGCCAGGCTGCGCTCGGCGGTTTCGACGAAGACCTCGCCGGTCGGCGCGCTGGCGACGATCCGGTCGGGACGGAAATTGCGGAAACCCTGGCGCAGCCGGCACCACGCGCCCAGGGTCCACTTGCTGCCCCAGAACGCCAGGCACAGCGGCTCGATCTCGCGCGTGCTGGTGAGACCGCCCTCGTCGCAATATTCCAGCTGCAGCACCTGATTGGCGACGATCGCCGCATGCAGGCCATCAATGCGCGCGGCGTAATCCGAGCGGTACTGGTCGTGCCATACCGGCGCGAAGATCCGCGTGCGGGCGGAGCGTTCGCGCAGTTCCGGCGGCAGCACCGCCTCGATTTTCAGCAGTGCCGTCTGCGCGCCCTCGGCCAGCCGCAGGCCGGCAAACGCGCGCACGAAGCGGGTGCCCACCACCAGTGCCTCCAGCTCGTCGGCGCTGAACATCAGCGGCGGGATGTCCGAACCCTTGCGCAGCACGTAGCCGACGCCGGCCTCGCCCTCGATCGGCACGCCCGAGCGCTGCAGGTCGGCCACATCGCGATAGACCGTGCGCAGCGAAACCCCCAGCGTCCCGGCCAGCTGGCGCGCGCGCAGGGCGGTGCGCCGCCCGCGCAGGGCATGGATGATGAGAAACAGGCGATCGGCGCGGCGCATCGGCGGATCATCGCCGAGCCGCACGGCGACGGCCAGCGCCACCGGTCACGCCGCCGACCCCGCCTCATTCCGCCTGGCTGGCGGCCAGCGCGGCATCCGCCGCCGCCGCGCGCTGCATCGCCGGGCGCGCCAGCACGCGGTCGATGTAGGCGCGGATCACCGGCAGCTCCGGCACCAGCTTGAACTGGGTGGTCCAGTTCAACGCGGTGCCCCACAGCACGTCGGCGGCGGTGAAGCGGTCGCCCAGCAGCCACGCTCCCTTCTCAAGCTGATCGGTCAGCGTCTTCAGCATCGTGTCGTAGTCGCCGTAGGCGCAGGCCGAGGGCGACAGCGGTTCGCGCTGGATCGACTTGTCCAGCACCGCCGGCTCGAAGCACGAGCCGTAGTACACCATCCAGCGCAGGTAGGGCCCGCGCAGCGGATCGCCGAGCGGCGGCGCCAGCTGCGCGGCCGGGTACAGATCGGCCAGATACAGGAACACCGCCGGCTGCTCGGTGATCAGCGCGTCGCCGTGGCGGATCGCCGGCACCTTGCCCATCGGGTTGACCGCTAGGTACGCCGGCTGGCGCTGCTCGCCGGCCTTGAAGTCGAGCACGTGCAATTCGTAGTCCACGCCGAGCTCCTCGAACAGCGCGCGGGTGGCGCCGGAGCGGGTATGCGGGGCGTGGAAGAAGGTGACGCGTGGCAGGGTGGTCATGGCGATCTCCGCGGAAAAAGCAGATGGTGGCGCAGGCCGCTCAAGGCGAGCAGCAGCATGCGCGGGAGGCTTGCACGGTGGGGTGGCTCGTTCGGCGTGGCGGCGGGGCGCGGCCACCGGCACGGCCCGTCGCGCCACTGGCCATGCAGGCAGAGCGGACGATACGCCTTGATGAGACGGCTGGCGGTCGGATGCATGTTCATGTCCTCATGCCGTGACCGCCTCGCCGACGCACCATGGCGGCAGCTCGGCGTGTTTGAACAGGCGGTACCAGTGTTCGCGGTCGCTGGGGCTGTAGAGATCGAGCGTGTGGATCACCTCGCGCGCGAACTCCACACTGCCCAGATGGCTGGCGCTGATCACGCCGCCGTCGCTGACCGCGAGCACGGCGCTGTCGTACTGGTCGGCACCGGCGTAGCCGGGCACCTGCGCGACCAGCTGGCCGGGCCAGTTGCCGGTATGCCGGCAGTGATCGAGCAGGCCGGCGCGGGCCAGCGCCAGCACGCCGCTGTCGATGCCGGCCACCGGCGCACCCGCCGCATGCAGTTCACTGATCGCCGCCACCGCCGCCGCGCCCTCGCCGCGCTGCCACAGGTGGCCGCCGGGCACGATCAGCAGCGCAGCGCGGGCCGGCTCCAGCTGCGCCAGCGACAGCTCGGGCTGCACGATGAGGCCGCCCATCGACACCACCGCCGCCGGCGTGAAGCCCAGCGCCTGCACGCGCCAGTCGCCGGGGCGGCGGATTTCGCACAGCGCCAGCGCCGCCTGCCAGTCGGCAAAGCCGTCGAACACCAGGAAGTAAACCGTATCGCGCATGCCGTATCCCTCCGCTATGGACAGCCAGCATGCGCAGCCGCTGCTGCCAGCGTGCTGTCAGCAGGCGGCCCGGGTGATGACTGGCGCGGCCCGGCCGCAGCCGGGACAATGCGTGCCTCACTTGTCACGGACCCGCCATGAAGCCCATTTCGCTGATCCAGTTCCTGATCGAGGAACGCCGCGCCGGCCACATCAATGCCGAGCTTTCGCTGCTGATCGAGGTGGTGGCGCGCGCCTGCAAGCGCATCGCGGTGGCCACCAACAAGGGCGCGCTGG
>JAJXTX010000129.1 GCA_021783385.1 Pseudomonadota bacterium | reverse complement strand
AACATCGAGCTGGACATCGCCGACTATGGCGGCCACTGCGGCTTCATCCGCGGCTACGGCATGACCAGTTTCACCGACGACTACATCGCGGCGCGCTTCAACGCCATCGCCGATCGGCGCTGAGAGGTTGTGACTATTCAACCTCTCAGGCCGACCAGGGATGGCCGGTCGCGGATCGGGTGCGCCAGTGCCTGATGCGCGTGAGCGCCGCGCCGGCTCAGCCGCGCGCGCCCAGCTCACGCTGGCGCATCCAGCAGGCGATGCTCATGCGCTGGCGCGTGGCCGGCAGCACTTCGTGCTCGAACTCGGCCGACAGGAACAGCAGCAGTGTGCCGGCCCGCGGATAGATGTCGCGATGCGAGCGGTCGGCCAGGTGCAGCCGCAGCGCGCCGCCGTCGGCGTCCTGCCACGCGTGGTTGAGATAGAACGCGGCCGACAGCACGCGCGCATCGCTGTGCCGCAGCTGGTCGAGATGGCGCGCGTAGATCGCGCCCGGCGCGTACACCGCGTAGTGCGACTCGCTGTCGACCAGACCCAGCAACAGCGCCCGGTTGAGGGCCAGCCGAAGCGCATCGAGGCGAGCGGCAAACGGCTGCTGCACGGCGCTCAGCGTCTCCGGCGCGAACCAGCGCGTGGCGTCGCCGCGCAGCGGCGTCTGCGCGCGATCGGCGCCGGTCGCGGCCGGGGTCAATTGATGGCCGTCGTGCAGGGCGCGGCACTCGCGCGCCAGCGCCAGGGTTTGCGCCGGCGTCAGCAGGTCGGCCAGCACGCACCAGCCGTCGACGGCGAGGGCGGCCGACGCGTGCTCGAACTCCTGCGTGGCGCTGGACATCGGCATCCGGGGTGATGCGCGGCGACGCGACGTTGTCCGGCGCGCGCACGCCGGACTCGACCAGACACGTCCGGCGTCAGCCCGCCTGCGCGGCGCCGATCCGGAGCCAGCCCAGCATACGCGCAATCGGCGCGCGCCTAGCGCGGCTGGCGCAGCGGCTGCAGCAGTGGTGTGAGCCCGTTGTGGTCCAGCTCCAGCATCAGCGCCAGCAGCCGGCCCAGCTCGCCCTCGGGAAAACCCTTGCGCGCGAACCACGCCAGATACGCGCCCGGCAGGTCGGCCAGCAGCCGGCCCTGATACCTGCCGTACGGCATGCGCACGCTGACCAGTCTCTGCAGGTCCTGCGCTTCCACCGCGCCGGCCTACTTCGCGAACAGCTTTGTGCGGTCGGCGAACGCCTTGAACTCGAGCGCGTTGCCGCAGGGATCGCGCAGGAACATGGTGGCCTGCTCGCCCGGCTGGCCGCGAAAGCGCACGTGCGGCTCGATCACGAAGCGCGTGCCGGCCGCACGCAGGCGCTCGGCCAGTGCCTGCCAGTCGTCCATCGCCAGCACCAGCCCGAAGTGGCGCACCGGCACGGCGTCGCCATCGACGTCGTGCGCGGCGGCGGCACGCACTTCCTCCGGTGCCAGGTGCGCCACGATCTGGTGGCCGTGGAAATCGAAGTCGACCCAGTCGTCGCTGGAGCGACCTTCGGGACAGCCGAGCAGACCGCCATAGAACGCGCGCGCACTGGCCAGCGAGGTCACCGGAAAGGCGAGGTGGAACGGAGGCAGCTCGGTCATGCGGGGCTCCGGCAGGTGATCGCGACAGCACGCAGCATTGCTGCGTACCCTGTCGCGGTCAATCGCTGGGGCCACGCTATGCTGCCGTCGACTCATTCGCCAATGCTCCCGCGCCCATGCGACCAGCCCACATCGTGATCGCCACGGTCGGTTCGCTCGGCGACCTGTTTCCGCTTCTGGCGATCGGGCGCGAGCTGCAGCGGCGCGGGCATCGCGTCACGCTGGCCACGCATTCCGTCCATCGGCTGCCGATCGAGCAGGCCGGGCTGCGCTTTGCCGACGCCAGCGGCATGCCCGCGCCGGCGGATCGCGCCGCTGTCACCGCGCGTGCGTTTCACCCGTGGCGCGGCCCGCGTTTCGTGGTGCACGACTTCGCCGCGCTCGACGTGCGCGCCAGCTACGCGAAACTGGTGCCGCTGTGCGCCGACGCCGACGTGCTGGTCACCACCACGCTGGCGTTCGCCGCGCAAATTCTTGGCGAACAGCTGAGCGCGGCCCGCCGGCCGCGCTGGCTGTCGGCGGTGCTGGCGCCGGCGGGTTTTCTGTCGGCGTTCGATCCACCTGCCACCGGCATCCGGGCGGTGGACGCGTTCGTGCGCCGCACCCCGCGCCGCGGGCTCGCGCTGCAGCGGCTGGCCGAACGGGTGACGCACGGTTGGACCGCGCCGGTGCGTGCGTTCCGGCGCGAGCTGGGGCTGCCGCCGCAGTCGCCGCTGGGCGACCCGTTCCACCGCGGCCAGCACGCGCCGCAAGGCGTGCTGGCGCTGTTCGCGCCATTGCTCGGCCAGCCGCAGCCGGACTGGCCGGCGCAGGCACATCTCACCGGCTTTGCCCGCCATGCGCAGCCGGTCGCACCGGACCCCGCGCTGCTCGCCTTCCTCGACGCCGGACCGCCGCCGCTGGTGTTCACGCTGGGCTCGACCGCGGTGCACATCGGCGCCGCGTTCCTGCGCGAAAGCCTTGTCGCTGCGCTGCAGCTGGGCCAGCGTGCGCTGCTGTTCACCGGCTCGCCCGAGCTGCGTGCGCAGCTGCCGGCCGCGCTGCCCGGCAGCGCATGCGCGCTGGAGTACGCGCCGCACGCGGCGCTGTTTCCGCGCGCGGCGGCGATCGTGCATCACGGCGGCATCGGTACCAGCGCCGAGGCGCTGCAGGCGGGCAAGCCGATGCTGGTGGTGCCGCATGGTTTCGACCAGCCCGACAACGCGGCGCGGCTGCAGCGCCTGGGTGTGGCGCGGGTGCTGCCGGCGCGCCGCTACCGGGCGGCGCGTGCGGCGCAGTCACTGGACGAGTTGCTGCGCGATCCGGCCTGCGCCCAGCGCAGCGCGGCCTGCGCCGCGACACTGCGGAAACATGTGGGTGCCGCTGCGGCCGCCGACGTGATCGAGCACGCACTGGCGGCTGCCGCGTGAGGCCGGAACGTCGCCGCGGCCGCCCCATGCACGCCGTATTCATCGTTGCCGGCTACGCTATTTCTTTCACCACCGACCGGGCATGGACCGCATGAAAACGGGATTCCTGAATGGGGGCGGCGCGGCCGGCGCATTGATGCGCAGCCATCCGTGGGAACAGTCGCTGCTTGGCCCGGTCGAGGCGTGGCCCGATTCGCTGCGCACCGTGGTGGCGCTGATGCTCAACTCGCAGTTCCCGATGTTCCTGCTGTGGGGCGAGCAGCGCGTGTGCCTGTACAACGACGGCTATATCGCGATCCTGGGACAGCGGCACCCGCGTGCGATGGCGCGACCGATGCAAGCCGTGTGGCCGGAGATCTGGGACGAGATCCGTCCGCTGATCGATGACGCCTATGCCGGACGGCCCAGCTATTTCGAGAATCTGCCGCTGCTGGTGGAGCGCAACGGCTTTTCGGAGCAGGCCTGTTTCACGTTCTCGTATTCGCCGCTGCGCGGCACGCAGGGCAGCATCCGCGGCATGTTCTGCACTTGCACGGAGACCACCGTGCAAGTGCGCGCCGAAACCGCGCTGCGCGACAACGAGGCGCGCTGGCGCAGCCTGTTCGAGAACATGCAGGAGGGCTTCCTTGTGGCCGAGGCCGTGCGCGATGCGCAGCGGCGGATCGTGGATGTCCGCCTGATCGAGGTCAATCCGGCATTCGAGATACAGTGCGGTCTCGCCGCGAGCAGCGCGCCCGGACGCAGGCTACGTGACCTGGTGCCTGCGACCCCCGACGCGCTGATTGATGCCTATGCGCAGGTCATCGAGAGCGGCCAGCCGCGCCACTTCGAAATGGATCTGCGCGCCGTCGACGGGCGTTGGTACGAGGTGCGGGCGCGCCCGCTGGGGCAGCCCGATCGCCTCGCCGTGCTGTTTCTGGACATCAGCGTGCGCAGACGGATCGAGGTGGCGCTGCGTCGCAGCGAGGCGCAGTTTCGCGGCCTGGCGCAGGCGATGCCCGACCAGGCCTGGACCGCGCGCGCGGACGGTTCGCTGGACTGGTTCAACGACCGCGTCTACGACTACGCCGGCAGGGCTGCCGGCGATCTGGACGGCGTGCGCCACGACCGCATCGTGCATCCGGACGACATCGGCGCGGCGGCCGCGGCGTGGATGCGCGCCGTGACTACCGGCTGCCCCTTTCAGGCCGAGTTCCGGCTGCGCCGCAAGGACGGCATCTACCGCTGGCACATTGCGCGCGCCACGCCGATCCTGGCCGAGGATGGCGGCGTGGAACGCTGGATCGGCACCAACACCGACATCGAGGAACGCAAGCGCGCCGCCGACCTGCTCGAGATCGCCATCGCCGAGCGCAGCGCCGAGCTGGAAAAGGCGCACGAGGCGCTGCGCCAGGCGCAGAAGATGGAGGTGGTGGGCCAGCTCACGGGCGGCATCGCGCACGACTTCAACAACCTGCTGACCGGCGTGATCGGCGGCATCGAGATGATGCAGACCCGGCTGGCGCAGGGGCGCCGCGCCGAGGCCGAGCGCGGCGCCGAGCTGGCGATGCAATCGGCCCAGCGCGCCGCCGCGCTCACCCACCGCCTGCTCGCGTTCTCGCGCCGCCAGCCGCTGGAGCCGCGTGCCGTCGACGTCAATGCGCTGATCGACTCGATGGCGGAAATGATCCGCCGCAGCATCGGCCCGGCGATCCGCGTCGAGCTGCGTGTGTCGAGCGACCTGTGGATGACACGCTGCGATCCGCACCAGCTGGAAAACGCGCTGCTGAACCTGGTCATCAACGCGCGCGATGCGATGGCGGAAAACGGCGTACTGAGCATCACCACCAGCAACTGCCCGCTCGACGCTGCGGCGGCTGCGCAGGGCGATGCGGCGGTGGGAGACTATGTCTGCCTCACGGTCGGCGACACCGGCGTCGGCATGACGCCGGAAACCGTCAGCCGCGTGTTCGAGCCGTTCTTCACCACCAAGCCGATCGGCCACGGCACCGGCCTGGGGCTGTCGATGGTGTACGGCTTTGCGCGGCAGTCCGGAGGCCTGGTGCAGATCGCCAGCCGGCTCGGGGCGGGCACCGAGGTGCGCCTGTGCCTGCCGCGGCTGCATGGCGAGGCCGCGGCGGAGCTGCCGTTGCCTGCGGCCGCTTGCTCGGCCCGGCCCGGCGCGATGCCGCCGAAGACCATTCTGCTGGTGGACGACGAGCCACAGGTGCGCGAGCTGATCTCGGCGCTGCTGCGTGATCTGGGACACCACTGCATCGAGGCCCACGACGGCCCCGGCGGGCTGCGTGTGCTGGGGGCGCCCACGCCGGTCATCGACCTGCTGATCACCGATGTGGGGCTGCCTGGCCTGGACGGCCGCGAGCTGGCCGCGCAGGCGCGCGCGCTGCGGCCGCAGCTGAAGGTGCTGTTCATCACCGGCTATGCCAGCGACGCCGTTTTCGACCTTGAGGCGATGCCCGGCAGCGCGCTGTTGAACAAGCCGTTCAATCTGGCGGAGCTGGCTGCCCGCGTGGACAAGCTGATGCACAGTCACTGAGCTGCGGAGCGCGGGCGCGCAATCTGGCGCGGCGCACGCGATGCTGCCAGACTCGAATACGGGCGGTGAAGGAGCGGCACGTGACCCCTGCTGATGCGAAGCGCGTGCTGGTGGTCGAGGACGATCCGGTGATCGCGATGGTGATCGAGGATGTCGTGCGCGACATGGGCCACGAGGTGTTCATCAATCTCACCCTCGCCCACGCGCTGCTGGAGATCGAGACCCACGAGGTCGATGCGGTGTTGCTGGACATGCACCTGCGTGGCGATAGCGCCCGCCCGATGGTGCTGGCCCTGGTGGAGCGCAAGCTGCCCTTTGCGGTGCTCTCCGGCAGCGACCAGTCGGCGCTGCAGCAGGAGTTTCCGCGGATTCGCCTGCTGCCCAAACCATTCGGCAAGGCGCAGCTGGAGCAGGTCGTGCGTGAGCTGCTGAAGCCTGCGCTCAGCGCATCGGATTGAACGGCTCAGTAAACCTGCCAGCGCACGCCTGGCAGCGCCGGCGTGTGCTGCAGCTGCACCGCCTGCAGCCGTTGCGCTGAAAGCCCCAGCGCCTGCAGCATGGTCGGTGCCAGCTCGGTGGTGCTGACGCGCATGCCTAGCTGCCGGCCGCGCTGCGGCAGCTGCGGATTGCTCAGCAGCAGCGCCACGTGGGTGTCGTCGTCGTCGAAGCCGCCGTGCTCGGCCCGCTTGGCGTCCCCGGGCTTGCCGTAGATCACCCCGGGCTGCGGCAGCACCAGCAGGTCGGGCGTGCGTGGATCGTTGCCGGCGGCGCCGAAGTAGCGGGCCACGTCTGTGCCTGCGATGACCTCGCGGATGCCCAGCGACGCCGGCGCGGCACGCAGTGCGGCGGCCACGGCCGCCGCGTCGGCGCGATCGTGCAGCCACACCAGTGCACCTTGGTCGGCGGTGAGCTGGGCCAGCCCGTGCGGCGCGGCGGCGTTGATGGTTTGCGCCAGTGCGGCTTTCTCGACGTGCCGCAACCGGCGCGGGTCGATCGGCGCATTGCCGTGCTTGGCGGTCACCACGAACAGGGTGGCGTCGAGCAGTCCGCGCTGCCGCAGCGCCTGACGCATGCGTCCCAGCAGTGCGTCGCAGTGGTCCAGCGCCGCCGTCAGCGCGGGTGTCGGCGTGCCGCGGGCGTCGCGGTAGCCGGCCAGCTTCTGCGCCACGTTGACCGCCTGCATGTTCATGCCGAACAGCGCCGGCACCGGCGCGCGCTGTGCGCGGTCGTGGGTCCAGCCGTCAATCTGGTTGAGCAGGGCATCGGCCTTCATCGCGTCGTAGCGCTCGGTGCGCCGGATCGAGCCGGTGATGTGATCGGCCGGCCCGGCGCGGCTGCCCTCGTAGTCGCCGCCGATCTCCGGCGTGTACAGGTCGTCGACACCGTGGCCATCGGGGCCGTTGAGGATCTCGTAGACCGGGTGCTTGTCGATCCACGCGGTGTAGCCACCGGCCGCCTGCACCACGTTGAACACCGTGTTGCTGCGCAGGTAATCGTGCGGGTACACCGGCGTGCACGACCCCGCCCGCCGCGGCAGCCGCGCGGGGTCGAGCACGCGCTGGCCGTGGCGGTCGGTCGGGCCGTCGGCGGCTTCGTCGAAGGCCACCGTGGTGCCCAGCTGGCCGGCCTTGCAGGTGGCCTCGGAGCGGGCCAGGTTGCGGGCGTAGCTGACGTCGTAGTACACGCCGGTGACCGCCGGCGTGCCGCCGGTCATCAGGCCGAGCAGGCCGGGGAAGGAGTCCGCCGGCACTGCGGCATGGGCGTCGGTGTACTGCACGCCGTCC
>JAJXTX010000128.1 GCA_021783385.1 Pseudomonadota bacterium | reverse complement strand
GCGGCCACCGCGGCGGGCCTGGTCGGCTTTGCCATCGGCAGCGAAACGCAGGGCAGCATCATCAGCCCGTGCATGCGCTGCGGCACCACCGGCCTGCGCCCCACCTACGGCCGCGTGCCGCGCAACGGCGCGATGACGCTGTGCTGGACGATGGACAAGCTCGGCCCCATCACGCGTTCGGTGGAGGACACCATGCTGGTGCTGCACGCCATCAGCGGGCCGGACCTGGCTGACGTGGCGAGCCTGCCCAGCCGCCTGGATTACGATGCCAGCGCGCCGGTGAAGGGGCTCAAGGTCGGCTACGTGCCCGCGTGGATGAAGCAGGCGCCGGCGACCGACGTGGATCGCGCCGCACTGGAATCACTGCGCCAGCTGGGCCTGGTGCCCACGCCGGTGACGCTGCCGGACTGGCCGTACGACACGCTCAACCTGCTGCTGTTTGCCGAGGCCGCCGCCGCGTTCGAGGAACTCACCCTGAGCGGTCAGGCGGACGAGCTGCGCATGCAGACGCCGGACGCGTGGCCCAACCTGTTCCGCGAGGCGCGTTTCCTCTCCGCGGTGGATTTCGTGCAGGCCGACCGGCTGCGCCGCAAGGTGGCGATGGAGATGGCGCGCGTGATGGGCGAGGTCGACCTGCTGCTGGTGCCGTCGCTGCGCGACGAGATGATGGTGATCGGCAACATGACCGGGCATCCCTCGCTGACCCTGCGCACCGGCTTCGTCGAGGTGGCGCAGGCGCGCAGCGACTGGGCGCCCGATCCGCACCATCCGCTGCCCACCTTCGCACCGCCGCGCCGCGTACCCTACGGCGTCACGCTGATCGGACGCCTGTTCGAGGAAGGCGCCATCGCCCGCGTGGGGCTGGCGCTGGAGCGCAAGGCCGGCGTGGCGGCGGAGCGTCCGCCGGGGTTCTGAGCATGGTGCGGCCGCGATAGCCGGTCACGCGCTCACAGGTGATACACGAACGCCAGCGATTCGGAGAGCTGGCGGCGCGAGCCGAAGCGGGTCACCAGCGGGCTGTTGCCGGCCTTGCCGAGCAGGCGTCCGTAGACCAGGCCCAGCGCCACGCCGGTGTGCAGGCTGGTGGGGACGAACACATCGTATTCCAGCGTGGCCAGCTCGCTGCCGGCGCCCGGGTCCCACGCCTCCGTGTTGAGTGCACTGGCCTGGCCGGGACTGAGGCCGAAGTTGCGGTTCATCGCCGAGGCGTTCAGCGCCTGCCAGCGCAGCTGCAGCGAGTGCTCGACCACGCCCATCGAGGGCAGGTCCCATTCGGCGTAGACGCTGAGATAGGCGCCGGCGCCGTTGATGTCGTGGCTGAGGTTGGTGCCGAGGTCGAACTGATCGGTGAGCTGCCATTCGAGATAGCCGCCGAGATTGAAGCGCGGCGGCAGCGCGGTGACGGTGCCGCCGAGGGCGCCCAGCTCCTCGCGCGTGCGGCCCCACTGGTAATCGCCGTAGATGCCGCCGTGCAGGACGTGACCGTTGATGAAATCCACCTGCAGCCCGTCCACCGTGGACAGGCTGACGTGGTTCGCCCATTCCACGTCGATGTAGGGAAGTGCCTCGCTGCGCATGCCCTTGGCACCAAGCCAGGTGCCCTGGCGCTGCAGGCCGGCGCCGATGGTCAGCATCAATGGACTCTGCTCGGCGGCCGCGCTGGCGGAAGCGCACAGCAGGCACGTCGCCGCGATGGCCGCAAGCAGCGGCCAGCGCGGGCCGGAGGGGCGGGACAGCGGGTGGCGAGAACTCATGGAGAAACAGCATAAGTGCTAACGAGGTGCTTCGCGTGATGCCGCGGCTCCTTGCTCAGCCACCGTTGGGTAGGGAAAGGAGGCCGAAAGACAGGCTTTCTAACCTTGTTCGCATGAATGCCATGAACAAGTTGCCGATGCCTGTCTCCGGTTGGACCATCCTGTGTGATTTCGACGGCACCATCTCCGTCGAGGACGTGATCGATTCGCTGCTCGACCGCTTCGGCCGGCCGGGCTGGGAAGTGCTGGAGCAGGACTGGCGCGCCGGACGCATCGGCTCGCGCGAGTGCATGTCCGGCCAGGTCGATCTGCTGCAGATGACGCGCCCGCAGCTGGATGCACACCTGGCCGGGCTGTGGATCGACCACGCGTTTCCCGGTTTCGTGGCGAAGGCGCGGGCGCTGAACGTGCCGATCCGCGTGGTCAGCGATGGCCTCGACTACGCGATCCATCAGATTCTCGGCCGCTACGGGCTGGACGACCTGCCGCTGGCGGCCAACCACCTGGCACCGGCCGAGCCGCCGAAGCAGTGGCAGCTGACTTCGCCGTTCCAGGCCGAAGGTTGCCGCAGCGGTACCTGCAAGTGCGCCTGTGTGGCGCAGGCCCGCGCCGCCGGTGCCACCCGCACCCTGCTGATCGGCGATGGCGCGTCGGATTTCTGCGCCGCCGACCGTGTGGATTTCGTGTTTGCCAAGCACCGCCTGATCGAGCATTGCCGCGCCGCCGGCATTCCGTATGCGCCGATCACCGGCTTCGAGGATGCGCTGGAGTTGCTGCCGCGGCTGCTCGACGGCAGCCTGCTGGTCGAGCATGTCCCGCATCACGCCCAGGCCCTGTCTCTCTGAACCTCTCCGGATCCCGCCCATGAACGCTTTCGACAAGAACGCCCAGGTCGTCATCGACGACGCCCAGCTGCTCGCCGACGAGGCGAAGTACAGCTCCTTCGGCGACACCGTGCATTACGTCGATCCGCCGAAGATCTTTCGCACCTGCGAAGGCAGCTACATGTACGACACCGCGGGCGTGCCGTTCCTCGATCTGCAGATGTGGTACTCGGCGGTCAACTTCGGCTACGCCAACAAGCGGCTGAACAACGTGCTGAAGAACCAGATCGACCTGCTGCCGCAGGTCGCCAGCCAGTACCTGCACCAGACCCGCATCGAGCTGGCCAAGACCATCGCGCTGGATGCCAAGAAGAAGTTCGGCCTCGACGGCCGTGTGCATTTCAACGTGGGCGGTGCGCAGGCGATCGAGGATTCGCTCAAGCTGGTGCGCAACTTCAAGAACGGCAAGAGCCTGATGTTCGCCTTCGAGGGCGGCTATCACGGCCGCACGCTGGGCGCTTCGGCGATCACTTCCAGCTACCGCTACCGCCGCCGCTTCGGCCACTTCGGCGAGCGCGCGATGTTCCTGCCGTTTCCGTACCCGTTCCGTCGGCCCAAGGGCATGACCGCCGAGGAATACTCGGACGGCTGCGTGAACCAGTTCGCGCGCCTGTTCGAGACCGAATACAACGGCGTGTGGGACCCGAAGACCAACCAGTGTGAATACGCGGCGTTCTACGTCGAGCCGATCCAGGGCACCGGCGGCTACGTGATCCCGCCGATGGGCTTCTTCCAGGGACTGAAGAAGGTACTGGACCAGTACGGCATCCTGATGGTGGTCGACGAAATCCAGATGGGTTTCTGGCGCACCGGCAAGCTGTGGTCGATCGAGAATTTCGGCGTGACGCCGGACGTGGTGGTGTTCGGCAAGGCGCTCACCAACGGCCTCAATCCGCTGTCCGGCCTGTGGGCGCGCGAGGAGCTGATCAACCCGACCATCTTCCCGCCGGGTTCCACCCACTCCACCTTCAACTCGAATCCGCTGGGCACCTCGCTCGGCCTCGAAGTGATCAAGATGGGCTACGAACTTGACTACGAGCGCACCGTGCCGGAGAAGGGCGCGCACTTCCTCGACGGCTTGCGCGACCTGCAGAAACGGCACAAGGAAATCGGCGACGTCGACGGCCTGGGTCTCGCCCTGCGCGCTGAAATCTGCACCGACGACGGCTTCACCCCGAACAAGGCGCTGCTGGACAAGATGGTCGACATCGGCCTGGCCGGCGACCTCGAGCACAACGGCAAGCCCATCGGCCTCGTGCTGGACGTGGGCGGCTGGTACAAGAACGTGATCACGTTCGCGCCGTCGCTCAACATCACCCACGACGAGATCGATCTGGCGATCAGCCTGCTCGACCAGCTGCTGACCAAGGCCAAGAAGGGCTGATGCCTTGACGACCCTCTCCCCGCCGGGGAGAGGGCAGGTGCTCTCGTACATCAAGACGGCAGGCAGTGCCCGCGCTGCGCGCGGTGCAAGCCCTGTAGGGCGGGCACTGCCCGCCGCTCTGATTATGGCGCTCGCTTGAGCGCCAGCACCGCATTCAGCCCGCCGAAGGCGAACGAATTGCTCAGCGCGGCGCGCACCGGCATCTCGCGCGCCACGTTGGGCACGTAGTCCAGGTTGCAGGCGGGGTCGGGCTGATCCAGATGGGCGGTCGGCGGCACCACGCGGTCGCGCAGCGCGCCGAGCACCGCCACCAGTTCCAGCGCGCCGGAGGCGCCCAGTGCATGTCCATGCATCGACTTGGTCGACGACACCGCGAGACGATCGGCATGCGCGCCGAAGGCGAGCCGGATGGCCTTGGTCTCGGTGACGTCGTTGGCCAGGGTGCCGGTGCCGTGGGCGTTGATGTAGTCGACGTCCTGCGCGGCCAGGCCGGCATCGGCCAGCGCCAGGGTCATGGCGGCGGCGGCGCCGGTGGCACTGGGCATCACGATGTCGGTGGCGTCGGCGGTCATGCCGGTGCCCGCCAGCTCGGCCAGGATCACCGCGCCGCGCGCCTGCGCGTGCTCCATCGATTCCAGCACGAAGATGCCGGCGCCCTCGCCGAGTACCAGCCCGCGGCGGTTCACGCTGAACGGGCGGCAGGTGTCGTCGGCGAGCACGCGCATCGCTTCCCAGGCGCGCAGCGCGCCGTAGGTGAGGCAGGCTTCGGTGCCGCCGGCGATCGCCACATCGGCGAGTCCGTAGCGGATCATCTGTGCCGCCTGGATGATCGCGTGGTTGGCCGAGGCGCAGGCGCTGGCGACCGCGAAGGTCGGCCCGCGCAGGCCCCAGGCGATGCTGATCTGGCTGGCCGAGGCGTTCGTCATCAGCCGCACGATCGACAGCGGATGCACGCGCGCGGCGTTGTCCGCGTACAGCCGCCGGCTCTGTTCGTCCTGGGTGGTTTCGCCGCCGACACCGGTGCCGACGATCACGGCGGTGCGCAGACCCAGTCCGTCGCGGCTGAAATCCAGCCCCGACTGCGCGATCGCCTCGCGCGCGGCGTGCAGCGCGAACTCGGAGGTGCGGTCGAGCAGCGGCAGCGTGCGCTCGTCGATGTTGGCGGCAGGGTCGAAGCTGGCCGGCACCTGCGCCGCGATCTTCACGCGCAGCCGCTCGGCGTCGGGGTGGCGCAGCGGGCCGATCGCACTGCGGCCTTCGCGCAGGCCCTGCCACAGCGCCTCGGCGCCCACCCCGAGCGGGCTGATTGCGCCCATGCCGGTAATCGCGACGCGCGGCATCGTGGGGTTGCGCATTACTTTGATCCTTCGCCCGCGGCGGCCTTGGCGGCCAGTCCCAGACGCACCGCATCGACCAGGCTCTGCGCCGTGTCGGTGTCGAAGTTGGCGCCCTGCTGGTCGGGGAAGGTGATGTTGAAATGCTCCTCGATGTCGAAGATCACCTCGATCGCCTCCAGCGACGCTATGCCCAGATCCTTCAGGGTGGACTCGGGCTTGATGGTTTCCACCGGGATCTTGGCCTGCTTGGCGATGATCTCGAATACCTGTTGTTCGGTCGTATCGTTCATGGCGAGGTCCTCGGCAGCAATTGACAGTGTCATCTGTCCCTCAGTCTAGGCAAACTCGCTTACTTATGCCTTTCATTTCGCAACTGGAACCCGATGCGCTGCTGGCGCACTTCATGGCGCAGCCGCCGATCGGCTTCGCCGTCGAGCTGTCGCCGCAGGGCATGCCGACCTTTGCCGCGCCGTTCGATCTGCTGACCACCGCCGACGACGCGCTGCGCCGGCGCATCACCCGCCTGCCGCTGTACCGCTGGTGGGGCCGCCTGCTGCGCTGGCGCACGCGCTTTGCCGGCAGCACCGTGTCCGAATACGCGCCGCTGCCGCCTGCGATCACGCCGGCCGCGCTGGCACAGGGGCTGAAAGCCGCCTATGGGCGCGAATGCCGGTTGCTGATCGTGAAGGACATCGCGCAGGATTCGCCGCTGCTGGACGAGGCCGCGAACGCGCATGCACGCGCCTTCGCCAGCGCCTGCGCGGCGGAAGGCTTTGTGCTGCTGGAAGGCCAGGCGCTGGCGTGGGTGCCGATCGACTTCGGCTCGGACGACGAGTACCTGGCGCGACTGTCTTCAGGACGGCGCAAGAACATCCGGCGCAAGCTGCGCTCGCGCGCCGAGCTGGAGATCGAGACGCTGCACACCGGCGACGCGTGCTTTCGCGAGGAGGCCACGCTGGCGGCGTTCTACGCCTTGTTCGACAACGTCTACGCGCAAAGCGAGATCCACTTCGACCGCCTCAGCGCGGCATTTTTCCGGGCGCTGCTGCAGGACGCCGACAGTGGCGGGGTGGTGTTCGTGTATCGGCATGCCGGGCAGATGATCGGCTGGAACCTCTGCTACGAATACGGCGGCAAGCTGGTCGACAAGTACGTGGGCTTTGCCTACCCGCAGGCGCGCCAGCACAACCTGTATTTCGTCAGCTGGATGCACAATCTCGACTACGCGCGGCAGCGCGGGCTCAGTCATTACGTGGCCGGCTGGACCGACCCGGAGGTGAAATCCTTCCTCGGCGCGCGGATGACCTTCACCCGTCACGCAGTGTATGCGCGCAACCCGCTGCTGCGCGCGCTGCTGCGCCGGCTCGGCGGTCATTTCGAAAGCGATCGCCAGTGGCAGGCGCAGGAGTCCACCGATGAATGAGCTGCCGCAGCGCCCGGTGGTGCTGGACATCGACCGCTCGGTCGGGCCGTTGGCGGATCGACTGGTGCTGCCGCTGGAACACTGGCAGGAGTCGATCCGCTTCGGCTGCTCGCTGGCGACCCTGCGGCGCTTCCGCACGATGCTGGACGAGCTGCTGCCGGCGCAGTACGGCACCGTGTTCACCGGCAGCGGCGACTTTCACCATCTCAGCTGGCCGCTGATCGCGCGCCGACAACCGGGCAGAAAATTCCAGGTGGTCGTGCTCGACAACCACCCCGACAACATGCGCTTTCCGTTCGGCGTGCACTGTGGTTCGTGGGTGCGCCGCGTGGCCGCGCTGCCGATGGTCAGCCACGTGCACGTGCTGGGCATCACCTCGGCCGACATCGGCGGCAGCCACGCGTGGGAGAACTACCTCACCCCGCTGCTGCGCGGCCGGCTGACCTACTGGAGCATCGGCGTGGACACCGGCTGGGCGCGCCGGCTCGGCCTGGCGCGCGCATTCCGCGGCTTCGACACGCCGGCGGCGATGGTCGACGCGTTCGTCGAGTCGCAGCGCACGCAA